>JAACJX010000529.1 GCA_014237545.1 Ardenticatenia bacterium
CGGAAGCGGCCGCCGAAGGTTTCGCGACCAGGCAAATGGCGAACTCCCGCCGCGCCACGTTCCATATCGCGGACTCTGCGGCCCGCGTCCGGAATGGGCTGTGCTACCCCTTTCCATCAATGTTGGGATGCCTCCCTTCATATACCCATTATCATCAGCTTATATTAGAACCATATTGACCGGAGTGTTTTACTTATCAGGCCGGGTGAATACGGATTGTGAGGCGGAGGAACGCGGAACTCACGGGGGGCGGACGCGGAGCATACAGCGGACAAAAGGCTTAACTTCGGGCGCTCGGGACCATTCAACGTTCTCGGCGTTCCTCTGCTCTACGAGCAAGAGCCCTTTAGCAATGCCTGGTTCGCAGATGACCAACGGCCGATATCCTGTTAAAATTCAGCCATCTTACCTTCGAGCAGACCCGGCGCGGCCGCGNCCATCTCGAACCAGATTGAACCATATGGCCCAACTAGAAAGGAAATCGCTGCCGTCCAGCCTCTATACGGAAGAGTACTTCCTGACGGCGTGCGAGGGATATGATGTCTTTATCGAATCGGAAGGGGCGCACCTGTCGCGGCGTCTGCGCGACGCCTTTGCCCTGGCCGACGTGCAGCCCGGCATGCGCCTGCTCGANGTCGGNTGCGGCCGCGGCGAGATCCTGCGCCATTGCATGCGCCTTGGCGTGGAGGCCCACGGCATGGACTACGCCGTCGCCGCCGCCCGGATGTCGCGCGACGTTGTGGCCGCCGAANTGGAGCGCGCCGCGGTGGAGGGGGACTCTTCGGCCGCCGTGCCNGGGGTGCTCCAGGCCGATGCCAAGCTCCTGCCNTTCCCCAGCAACTACTTCGACCGGGCGCTGATGTTCGACGTGGTGGAGCATCTCTTCCCGTGGGAACTGCACCAGGCCTATCTGGAGATCGCTCGCGTGCTGAAGCCGGGCGGCCGNCTGGTCATCCACACCGCGCCCAACCGCTGGTACGACGCCTACGCCTATCCATGGGTGCGGCGGGTACGCACCCTGATGGGCCAGGGCGACGCCTACCCCAAGGACCCGCGAGCCATCACGCCCGTGAACCAGGACGTCCACGTCAACGAGCAGGACCTGATCCGCATGCGGCGCGGGCTGAGGCAAGCCGGCTACCGGGATATTAAGGTCTGGCTCGATTCACCGCCGCAAAACCGGGACGAGTCGTCGCTCATGGCCGGGTTGCGCCGCCTGGCCTTCGACGTGCCGCCGTTCCGCTGGTTCTTCGAGCGCGAGGTGTTTGCCGTGGCGGAACCGGGCAAATAGGGACAGACCTGCGTGTCTGACCGAGATACGAAATACGAGATACGAGATACGAAAGAAGAACCCTCTTCATTCGTCACTCGTCATTCGTCACTCGTCATTCTCGTCATTATCCTCGTTGCCTTCGCCCTGCGCGCCTGGAATCTGACCGGCATCCCGCCGGGTCTCACCCACGACGAGGCCAATCACGGCCGCGAGGCCATCGGCGTCCTCAACGGCATCTATCTCTATTTCTTTCCGCTTAATTACGGCAGTGAGCCGCTCTATAGCTACNCCGTGGCCCTCTTCATGGNCTTGCTGGGCAAGGGGCTGCTGGCGCTGCGGCTGGTCAACGTCGTCTTCGGCACGGCGGCCATCGCCATGACCTACGTCTGGGCGTCGCCACGCCTCGGCCGGCCCACGGCCCTGCTCGGCGCGGCATTGATGGCCGTCTCCTTCTGGCCGCTGGCCTCCAGCCGCGAGGCCCTGCGGGCCGGCATGCTGCCGTTTTTTATGGTGCTGGCGGTGTGGGCCTTCTGGAAAGTTACGAGTGATGAGTTACGAGTTACGAGTGAAGAGCGCTCTTCTTTCGACATTCGTCATTTCGTCGGACGACGGGGGTTGTCATTCGTCATTCTCTTCGGCCTCGCCGTTGCCCTGACGCTCCACGTCTACCTGGCCGCGCGGGTCAGCTGGCTGCTGTTTCCGGCGTTTCTGGCCTACCTGGCGTTATTCCACCGCCCTGTTTTCCGGCGGTCGTGGCGGCCGGTGCTGGCTGGGCTGCTGCTGGCCGCGCTACTGACCCTGCCGATGTTCCTCTACCTGCGCGCCCATCCGGAGATGCAGACGCGGCTGGACATGCTCGATAAACCGCTGCAGGACATCGCCGCGGTCAACCTCGGCCCGGTGCTGCTTAACGTCCGCGACGCGCTGCTGGCCTTCGTCTGGCCCGGTTTCGGCGACCAGTTCCTGGCCTACAACATCCCCGGCCGGCCGGTGCTCGATGTCGTCTCGGCCGTTTTCNTCGTCGTGGGGCTGGCTGTCTGCCTGTGGCGCTGGCGGCGGCCGGTCTATGCCTTCCTCCTGCTGTGGTGCCTGACCGGCATCATCCCGTCGCTCGTCACCGGCCCCACGGCCAACACCACCCGCAACATGGCCGCGCTGCCGGCGGTATATTTGATCGTGGCGGTGGGGTTTGCGGTGACNCTGAGTGTGTTACGGCGAAAGGGGGAAAGGGAGAAAGGGGGAAGGGGTGANGGAGANAGCACCTCTTCTCCCCTTANCCCTTTCGCCCCTTCAGTTATTACCCTCGCCGCGCTCGTTCTCCTCGCCTGGGTCGCCTTCACCTCCAGCCGCGACTACTTCATCCGCTGGGGCCAGTCGGCCGAGGTGCGCGGCGCTTACCAGCAAAACCTGGTGGCTGCGCTCGATCATGTCCGGCAAAGTTACCCCGACGCCGACCCCATCCTCTTCTCCACCGTCTACCCCGGTCCGGCCCACGACTCGTCCATCGCCCTGGTCATGGGCGCGGACGTGCCGGCCATCAGCGAGNCGGCGCGCTGGGCCGACGCCCGCTACGCGCTCGTCGTCCCGCCGGCCGAGACAATGGCCGTCGTCCCCTACTCGACGCCGCCCCATCCAGCCTTCATCCCGCTGCTGGGGGCGCTNGAGACAATCAACCTGCGGCCGGATGACCTGGATCCGCGCTTCACGATCTATCAGATCAATCGCGGCGAAGCGCAGGCCCTCGTCCGTGGGACGAGCCCGGACGAAGCGCCGGCCGATTTCAACGGCGCCATCGAACTCACCGGCGCGCGCTGGCTGGCTGAGAACGTCCGGCCGGGAGAGACGGCCGAACTGTTGACCGTTTGGCGTGTGCTGGATCCCACCCGCGCTGGTCCAATCGTGCCGCCCAGCTTCACCACCGACGCGGTGATGTTCACCCATGTCCTCGATGGCGCGGGCGGCCTGCTGGCCCAGGCCGACCGGCTCGACGCGCCTTCGTGGGCCTGGCAAACGGGCGACCTCATCCTCCAAGTCCACCCGGTGGCCGTGCCGGCANCGACCGCTCCCGGCGAATACGCGNCCGTTGTTGGTCTCTATGACCGCGCGTCCGGCGCGCGCCTGCCCGTGACCGGCGGCGGGGATTCGGTGGCCGTCCCACCTTTGACGGTTGAGCCTTAGCCATAGAAATTAATGCAATGACGACAGGGCGCGAAGACGGAAAAGGTCCTAGCTTACTTCAGCACTCTTTGCGCCTTTGCGTCATGGTGTTAACCTTCGATAATCGCCTTTGGAGCCAACCTCCATCTGCGTTATGATCGACCCTACATGTCCCGCAAGAAGTCGCCCGAAGAATTAAGCGCCGCCGAGCTGGAGCAACTGCTCTACGCGCGCCGTCGCGCTGAGCGCGAGCAGCGCCTGCGCCGCGCCCGGGCCGACGGCCGCATCGTCATCCCCGACCCCGACAAGGAGCCCGCCGCGCCCGACGAAGCGCGCATCGAAGCCTCGCTGGCCGCCCCCCGCCGGACCTTCTGGGGCTGGCTGGCCGATCGCGGGTTGCTGCTGCTGGAGATCGCCGCCGCGNTAGCCTTGTTGGCTATCATCGGCAGCCTGTGGTCCACCAACCGGCAGCTCAACCGGGAACTGGCCGAGGCGCAGGCCGCGCAAAGCCAGGCGCTGGCCTTGCCGACGGCCACTGCCACCCCGGCCATCGGCGTCGTGCTGCTGCCCGGCGGCCACCGCCCGCCGGTTGACGGCCAGGCCCCGGAACCGGGCGAGGCCGGCGGCATCCCCGAACACTTGCTGCCCATCGTCAACGCCTACGTCCCGCCGCCCATCCCCACGCCCGGCCCGGAAACAGCCCGGCGGCTGGAAATACCGGCGCTGAGCGGCGATTACCCCATCGTCCAGGGTGACGATTGGGAGCAGCTAAAGAAGGGCATCGGCCAATACGTCGGCAGCGGCCAACCGGGCAAGGCGGGCAACGTCGTTCTGTCCGGCCACAACGACATCTACGGCGAGCCGTTTCGTTATCTGGATNGTCTGCAGTCTGGCGACGAGATTATCGTCTCCACCGAGCGACAGGCCTACACCTATCTTGTCGAGGAGATACGGGTAGTCGAGCCGACCGACGTATGGGTCATGGGGCCAACGGATCACGCGCAGGTGACGCTGATCTCCTGCTACCCCTATCGCGTCAACACCCGGCGCATCGTGGTCTTTGCCCGGCTGGCGGATGAGACNACGGCGCTGGCCAACGGACCACGCCCCTACTAGAGTACCNCTCGTCGNCCGGCCTGAGGNTGGGTATACTTCNACTNATCGATNGCATCGTAGAGGAACACATATGGCCAAGAAGAACAAGACGAAAGCAAAGTCCGCCGCCCGCTCCACGCCNCCCGTCGTGGANGCCCCGGCCGAGGTGGAGCAAATCGCGGCTCCCGCCGAAACGGCCGAGCCGCGCGTGCCCCGGACGCCNAAACTGTCCCGCAGTCAGGTCGCGGCCGAGCGGATCGAGGATGAGTATGCCTACATCACCAGCGATTTGCGCCGTGTCTTCATCCTGGCGGGGCTGATCTTTGGGCTGCTGATCGTGCTAAACCTCGTCCTCGGCGCTATGGGGTGAGCCGCGGCCGAGCTAATCGACNGCAAACATCTNTGNACNATTAAAATCCGGCGCGATCGGTATCGCCGCTATCNATTTACTCAATTGCCGTTCCAATANTACGTGGGAGCTTGTTTATCTCAGGGGGATAATCACCGATGACTGCAACGAGTGCACCGAATTCGAACGCGTGGGTCTGGACGCTGGTCAAAGGCATCCTGGCTCTGGCCTTGGGGCTGTTCCTGATCATAGGCGCGCAAACCGCCCCGATCTGGATCGCTTATGCCCTGGCTATTTACATGGCTGTGTCCGGCGGATTGCAAACCTTTTCCAGCCTGATGAAACGCCGCTCGGCGGGGTCTAAGACGGACCGAATTCGCGGGTTGGTGGGGCTGATTGGTGGCGCCGCCCTGTTGCTGCTGGGCTACTTCAACGTCCTTTCCCTGGCCGCCGCCTACACNTTGCTGGCCCTCCTGTTGATCGCCTATGGCGCGCTGGGCCTCTTCGAAGTCCTGTTCGACCGNGGCTCCGACCGCTTCCGCTGGATGCCGCTGATCATCAACCTGTTGCTGATCGTCTTAGGCGTGANGGTCTTCTACTCGCGGTCGCGCGACTTTGACCTGCGGTTGTGGAGCGGACTGGTGCTGGCCGTGATCGGATTGGCCATCATCGGCTACGGCTACTTTATNCAGAAGGCCAACCCCAAGGCGGNTACCACCGACGTNTAGGNGTGGTGCCCNGTCCGCCGGCCGGCGTCTGAGGGCTGTTGACTGAGTAAATGTCCTGTGTTATGATTCAACCTTAGGCCATTGGCCTATGTTTTGTTGTCTATTTTTAAGTCAAGAACTGCGGCGCGCCGTAGTTCGCGAAAAGAGGGTAGTAGATTAAGAGAGTAAGACGTCCACCACCGACCAAACCAATCACCGTTGATTACCGGATCAACCGGCAGATCCGAGCCCGCGAGGTGCGCCTGATCGACCACAACGGTGAGAACCGGGGCGTTCTGCCCTTCTTCGATGCGTTGCGCATCGCTGAGGATGCGGAATTGGATTTGGTTGAAGTGGCCCCGAACGCCAACCCGCCCGTGTGTCGGGTGCTCGATTTCGGCAAGTTCGCCTACGAGCAGACGAAAAAAGAGCGCGAAGCCCGCAAGCATCAGAAGAAGATCGAGGTCAAGACGATTCGTCTATCGCCTCGAACGGGCGATTACCATAAGGATATTGGCGTGCGTAATGCGCGCAAATGGCTCGAAGAGGGCAAGAAAGTCAAGTTCATGGTCCGGTTCAAGTCCCGGGAGATTTCCTACCCGGAGATCGGACAGAAAGCCTTGCAGGATATCGCCGAGGAATTGAGCGATATCGCGATTGTTGANCAACAACCGACGCTGGAAGGCTGGCGCATGACTCTGACCCTGGCGCCNGAGAGCGCTGCGCCCCAAAAGGGCCAGTCTGGCTCCGACGCGCCCAAGGAGCCGGAAGCAACCCAAGGATAAAAGAAGCCCTTCGGGGCTTTTTTTTCGGCAGAGGCCGGTGATGAGGACGAGCTCGTGCCGGTCCGCGACACACTTTTAATGATAGGGATGTAACCATGCCAAAGGGAACGAAGAAATACAAACTGAAGACGTACAAGGCGGCCTCGAAGCGCTTTCGTATGACCGGCACTGGCAAGATCGTCCGCACCAAGGGCGGCAAAAGCCATTTGCGCCGGCGCAAGTCGAAGCGCACGAAGCAGATGTTTTCCGAGATGATCGTGGTCACCGCGCCCGGCGACATTCGCCGGATCAAGCGCCTGGCCCCGTATCTGAAGAAATATAAGGCCAATCCGCCGGGCTAATTGTTTTATCGTTGATTTGAAAAAATCGCTGCCTGGCCTCGCGCCCTGCGTTGAGCGTCCAGGCTACCATGAAATGCGAGGTGAATTGAAATGCGCGTAAAAGGTGGTTTTGTAACACGCCGTCGTCATAAGAAAATACTCAGCATGACCAAAGGCCAGTGGGGCACGCGTTCCAAGCTGTTCCGCCGCGCCAATGAGGCCATGATGAAGTCNTATTGGTACGCCTACCGCGACCGCCGCAACAAGAAGCGTGACTTCCGCCGTNTGTGGATCACACGCATCAACGCGGCCACGCGGATGNATGGGCTGTCCTATAGCGTCTTCATGCATGGTCTCAAGGNGGCCCAGGTCAAGCTGGATCGCAAGGCGCTGGCCGACCTGGCCGTGCGCGATGAGGCGGCGTTCGCGGCCGTTGTTGACGTCGCCAAGAACGCTTTGGCTTGATCCCCGAGATACCCTCTCGAGTTTTCGAACGCCACACGCTCGTCCGTGTGGCGTTTTTGTTTGGGNGAATGGAGCGCGGGCGACACAGNTCGCGCGGATGAACACGGATAGACAGGGCGGAGGTTGAGGTGGGGAGTCGCCCGTTAAGCGTAGTTGCGGCCCTCACCACCCACCGCTATGATCGACCCCTAGGATGACTATCAATTCAATCGCGCGGGGGAGCGATCCGGCGACGCGCAAGCTCCGGCAAACAAGCTGGCTTCTGCTGATCCTGCTGGCGGCGGCCGCGTTCCGGCTGGTCGCCCTCTCGTCAGCGCCGCCTGGTATGACCCACGACGAAGCCGACCACGGACTGACTGCCTGGGAGATCGTCAACGGGGCGCGCGCGATCTATTTCACCGTCGGCTACGGCCGCGAGCCGCTTTACGACTACGCCACGGCGCTGGTCATGGCCGGCGCGGGGCCATCGATCTTCGCCGCGCGGCTGACCTCGGTCTACTTCAGCTTGCTCATGATCGCCGCCGTCTATGCCTGGGCGCGGNGGGCGTTCGGCNCGCCGGTGGCCTTGCTGGCCGCCGCGGGGCTGGCCGTGGGCTTCTGGCCGGTCATGGCCGGGCGGCAGGCCCTGCGCTCGATCGCGCTGCCGGCGGTGTTTGCGNTGGCGGTATTGTTCTTCTGGCGAGGGGTAATGGGAGTGAAAGGGAGAAAGGGAGAAAGGGAGAAAGGGGGAAAGAGAGCTCCCCTTCTCCTCATAGCCGGCCTTCTCCTCGGCCTCTCCATNTACACCTACATCCCCGCCCGCGCCATGTGGCTGGCATTTCCGGCGCTGGCGGCCTACCTGGCGCTTGCCGGGCCACNNGAACCGGGACGGGGCCGCCGCCTGCTCGCNGGCACGGCGCTGACGCTGGCCGTGGCNCTGCTGGTGGNCNCGCCGNTGCTGCTCTATCTGGCCGGCAATCCTNGCGTGGAAGTGCGCATCNACGAGCTAAGCGCCCCNCTCGACGCCGCGGCCGNNGGGGANTTCGCGNCGNTGTGGGCCAACNNGNGNGGCGCGCTGCGGCTCTTNACCNTCGAAGGCGACCAGACCTGGCGCTACAACATCCCCGGNCAGCCCTNCCTGGGGCCGGTGATGGGCGCGCTGTTTTATGCGGGGCTGCTCGTCGCCGGGTGGCTGTCGGTTCGAGGACTTAGAAACCGAGTTTTTTCTGAAAAACTCGGCTTCTATTCACCTAACACCGGCCCCGGCGCGTTCCTGGCCCTGGTCTGGCTGGCGCTCGGCTTCGCCCCCGTGCTGATCACCGGCCCCGGCCTCAGCGTCACCCAGGCCATCGGCGCGCTGCCGGTGTTGTACGTGTTTCCGGCGCTGGCGGCGCATACTATCTGGGCGGTCTTATGGCGGTCGACCGCCGACCGCCGACGAGCGACCACTGCGGACATTACGAATGACGAATTACGGATGACGAATAACGCATCCGCAGCTCGCATTTCGCAACTATCTAACAGGCTCTCTTCCCGCGGTTGGCGGTCGGCCGTCGGCAGTCTACTGGCTCTGGCTTTCTTCACCATCATCGCCGCACAGACCGCCCGCGATTACTTCGACCGCTGGACCAACGAGCCGGAAGTGCGCGTGCAGTACGAGGCGACGATGGTGACCGCGCTGCGCTGGCTCGACGCCCAGGGCGGCGGCGCGGCGGCGGTCTCCACCATCACCCCCGGCCGCTTTCACACGCCGGCCGTGGCGTTACTCACGCTCCGCGATCTCGACGTCCGGCCGCGCTGGTTCGACGGCCGCGAGAGCCTGCTCTTCCCCGGCCAGGGCGACGGCCTGATGCTCATTCCCGGCTTCACGCCCGTCCCGGCCGCCCTGCGAACCTACCTCGACGCCGCGACGCAGATCGATGAACTATCCATGCGGCCCGACGACCTCGACCGGCCGGTGCGGGTCTACGACCTGCCGGCTGATCCCGCCTCCGCGCTGGTCGGGCTGGCGACGGCCGGGCTGCCCGTTCGACTGGGCGAGCATGTCGAATTGCTCGGTTACTCCCTGTCGCCGGTCGAGGCGCGGCCGGGCGATACGCTGACGCTGGTCACCGCCTGGCGCTTGCTCCGGCCGCTGCCGGACGCGTCGCTCTTTGCCCACGTAGTCGGTCCGGGCAAGCCGCTGGCCGTGGCCGACAGCCTCGGCGCGCCCGGCGATGGCTGGGTGGCGGGGGACGTGTTATTGCAACTCCACGCCATCACCTTGCCGGACGATATCGATGCCGGGGAGTACCCGCTGGCCGTGGGCGCCTACACGCGGGAGGACGGCCGGCGGCTCCTGACGGGTGAGGGTCGGGATATGGTGACGCTGGGGAATATTCTCGTGGGCGCGGGGGCGGGCAGCGATGAATAACGTGGCCATTCACAGGCCGGATCCGCGGGTGAACCACGGCCGCGAGCTGCTGGGCGTGCTCGTTCGCCGGCCGGCCACCTGGGCCATGCTCATCACGTTGCTGGCCTTTGGACTACGGGCCTGGGCGCTGGAGAGCTTCCCGCCCGGCTGGCGCGACGACGAGCTGATCGAGACGCTGGTCATCTCGCAGAAGATGCTCGACGGCGATCTGGCCTTCTACTACCCCGACGCTTCCGGTCACGAGGCGCTCTACCACGCGCTCAACGCCATCTTCCTGGCCTTCTTTGGGCCGACCGGCCCCGGCATCCGGCTGCTATCGGCCTTCCTGGGCACGCTGGCCGTGCCGCTGACCTACGCCCTGGCGCGGCGGATGTTCGGCGCGGCCGTCGGTCTGACGGCGTCGGCGCTGCTCGCGGTCAGCTTCTGGGGGCTGATGTACGCCCGCGTCGGCATCCGCCACAGCCTGACCCCAGTGTTGGCGCTGGCGGCGTTCTACTGGTTTTGGCGGGCGATGGAGGGGAGCAGGGGAGCAGGGGAGCAGGGGAGCAGGGGAGAAGAGGTGCAAGTGAGAACTCCCTTTCTCCCCTTCGCCCTTTCCCCCTTTCTCCCCTTCGCCCTTTCCGGCCTCTTCCTCGGCCTCGGCTTCCACAGCTACTTCGCCTCGCGCGGCGCGCCGCTGATACCGGCCGCGTTCGTCGCCTACCTCCTGCTGGTCGCGCCGTCGCGGCTGCGCGGCAAGTGGCGCGGGCTGCTGGTCATGGCCGTCGTCACCGCCGCGGTGGCCTTGCCGCTGTTCCTGGCCGTGGCCGCCCAGCCGGAAGCGGAGGGCCGCGTCGGGGAGCTGGCCCGGCCGCTGATCGAGGCCCAGGCGGGCAACTTCGGCCCGATGCTCGAGCATGCCGTCGCCGCGCTGGCGATGGCCCACGGCGCCGGCGATCCGGAGTGGCTCTATAACATCCCCGGCCGGCCGGTGTTCGGCTTGATTGGGGCGTTTTTCTTTTGGGTAGGCGTGGCGCTGGCGNTGTGGCGAGGTTTGAGGCCNGTTGGTAATAGGCTTAGAAGCTGGGTTTTCAAGAAAAAACCCAGTTTCGACCTGCAGGATGGAAGAGATTTGGCATCCGCNTTCCTGCTGCTCTGGTGGCTGGGGGGCATTGCCCCGGCCGTGCTCAGCGTCCCTCCGGCCAGCCTCGGCCACGTNATCCTGGCCCAGCCCGCCTTCTACATCCTCGCCGCGCTGCCGGTTGGCGNNCTGGCCGGGTGGGCGCGGCTGCCCGCACCGCGTCAGGCCATTCTGGCCGGAGCCGCGGCTGGTCTCGTGTTTGTTGCCACCGCCACCCGCGACCTGCCTGACTACTTCGTCGAGTGGCCCGCCCGCGGCATGGTGCGTTTCCTCTACCACGCCGACGTGGAGGACGTGGCCGATTTTGTCCTGCGCGACCCGGCCGCCCCGTGGCCGGCCGATTTCGGCATCACCGGGCCGCTGGCCGGGCCGTGGAACCGCATCGCCCTGGAACTGGCGCTGGACGACGCCAACGTCCGGCCGCGCTGGTACAACCCGGAGCGGGCGCTGCTGCTGTGGCCCGACGTCAGCTTCAGCGGCTACCCCAGCGTCGAATCGCCCTATGCCGGGGTATTCCAGCCGCTGCCGCAAGACGCCCTACTGGCGGGCGACTACACTCTCTCTCGCGTTGCGCCCAGTTTTACCCCGATGGTTGGTGATGGCCGGCTCTGGCTGAATGAGGCGCCCATTTGCTTCGCCAACGGTCTGTGCTGGGTATCGGCCGGTTACGACCCCGAGAGTGGCGTCCTGGAGCTGGATTGGCGCGTCGAGGGCGATCTANAGNTGCCCGACATGCCGCTGATCAGCAACCCGCCGCCGCCCGGCGTCTATTCCGGTTTGCGACTGGCTGTTTTCGCCCATTTACTCGACGCGTCGGGCGAATTACTGGCCGNCGACGATGGCCTGTGGGTCGATCCGGAGACGCTGCGCGACGGCGACGTCTTCCTGCAACGCCACTACCTGGCCGCCCCCGCGGGANTAGCGCCGGCCGCCATCAGTTTCGGCCTCTATGACCCGCTGACGGGCGAGCGGTGGTTGACGATTGATGGGCAGGATCGGATGATTCTGGAACTGGACTAGTGTATGACGACCGCCGACGACCGATCGCCGACTGCGAAAATAAGTTCTTATGTCCCGGCATCACGCGGTGAAGATATGGAACCCATCGTTAGCCGTGGTGTATTGACCAATGACTTCTCGTCCGATGCTCCTGCTGTGGTCGGCGGCCGGCGGTCAATATGGCTAATCCTGGCTCTATTCCTGGTAATCGGCTTCGCCTACAGCGCCGTCAACCCGCTCCATGAGGCCACGGACGAATTGCGCCACTACCGCTTTGTCCAGCACCTCATCCAGCGCCGGTCGTTGCCGGTGCAGGGCGAGGGCGGCGGCCTCACCTGCACCGTGCAGGGCCACCACCCGCCACTCTATTACGCCACGGCCGCGCTGGCCACCTTCTGGATCGACACCGGCCGCGACGTTTGCTACCAGCCGCCGGTGAACCCTTTCTGGGCCTACCGCTACTGGGAGGTGGGCGCGGACAACAAGAACCAGTATCTCCACGGGCCGGACGAGACCTTCCCGTGGCGCGGCGAAGCCCTGGCCGCTCATCTGGCGCGGCTGGTCAACCTGCTCTTCGGCGCGCTGACGGTGTGGCTGGCCTGGGCCACGGCGCGGGTCATCTGGCCCGATCGTCCAGCGCTGGCCGCCGGGTCGGCGGCGTTCGTGGCCTTCAACCCCATGTTTCTCTACATGGCCGCGGCGATCAATAACGACGTCGTGGCCGCCGCGGCGGGCGCGGCCGTTGTCTACGCCTGCGTGCGGTTGCTGCGCGACGAGCGCGGGCTGTCATGGAGGTGGGGCGTGGGGTTGGGTGTCCTCTATGGTCTGGCGCTGCTGAGCAAGTTCAACCTGGCGGCCATTCTCGTCGTCATCGAGGCGGCCGTGACCTGGGTNGCCTGGCGGCGCGGCCAGTGGCGGCAGTGGCTGATGGTCAACCTGCTCATCGCCGGCGTCGCCGCACTGCTGGCCGGCTGGTGGTTTGTCCGCAATCAGATGCTCTACGGCGAGCCAACCGGCGTCGAGCGCCTGACCGAGTTGTGGGGCGTNCGCGACCCGCGCGACAGCTTCTGGCTGGCCGTCTCCGAGCTGCCCTATGCGTGGACGAGCCTGTGGGGTCGCTTCGGCTATGGGCAGATCCCGCTGCCGTCGTGGATGTATGGCGCGTTGGTTGTCGTTCTCCTGCTATCTATCGCCGGTTATGTGTTTGCCGGGGTGAAAGGGAGCCGGGGTGCTGGGGTGAAGGCGCTNTTACGCGCCCCCCTTCTCCCCTTCTCCCCTGCTCCCCCTCTTCTCCTCCTCGCCCTCAACGTCGCCCTCTTCTTCNCCGTCCTGTTCAACTACCTGCTGATCAGCCCGGCCGGGCCGATGGGCAGGTTCTTCTTTCCGGCGCTGTCGTCGCTGGCGATATTNATGTTTTATGGGTTGACTCATTGGNCNGGGGTAGTGGGTGGAACAGGAACACAGNCGTCCGTCGTCCGTCGTCCGTCGTCTAATCGGTGGCTAGCTCTCGCGGCGAATGTTTTCATGCTTATCCTGGCCCTGATCGCCCTCTTCGGCTACCTGGCTCCGGCCTACGCGCGGCCGGATGGGTTCGCCGCTGGGGCCGAGTTGCCAAATCCGGTCGANATTCGCNTCGATTCGTTTGTCGCCCTGCGCGGCTATTCGGTCGACACGGCCGAGGCGCGGCCGGGCGAGCCGATTGGCGTCGAGCTGTACTGGGAGGTGCTGGCCACGCCGCCGGGCGATTACCTGCTGTTCGCGCACCTGACCGACGACGAGACGGAGCTGCTGGCGGCCCAGCGCGATACTCACCCCGGCCTGGGCAACTTCCCCAGCAGCCAATGGCGACCGGGCGATCGCTTNGTGGAGCGGCTCCAGATCTATCTGCCGGAGACGGCCTACGCCCCGNCGGNCGGGGAGTTGACCATCGGCCTCTATGCCCCCGAGGGCTACCGTCTGGGCGTTACCGACGGCGCGACGGGCGCGGGCCTGGGCGATGCTTATTCCATCGGCCGGGTGGCCATCGCACCCCACGCCCCGTCCGGCACGGAAGCAGTGCCCAACNCCGGTGATTACGACTACGAGGATCGCCTCCGGTTGCTGGGCTACGCCTACGACCAACGCGTGCTGGAGCCCGGCGAGCCCCTGGAGCTGACCCTCTTTTGGGAGGCCTTGCGCCCATCACCGGGCGACTACGAGATAGAGATCGCCGTGCTGGACGCTGGCAACAATGTTGTCCTCACCCAGACCGCACGGCCTGCGGCCGGGACGCGGCCGACGTCCGATTGGCAGCCGGATGAAGTCATCACCGACGTGTACCAGCTCCCGCTCGATCCGGCCCTGGCCGGGCAGAGCTTGACAGTGCGCGTCGTTGTTCGCGATGCCGCCACCGGCCGCGCCATCAATCGGGTCGGCGACGACGGCCGCTGGATCGACGACGAGTTGCTTCTNTCGGCCGTATTGGTCGGGNGATAGCGGCGCGGGCGGGCCGCGCGCGGTGAGCCTGGATTGCCCCACAATTGCCACCCGGATCGTAGGTTAATCGTTGCCTATTCCCGTTGACACCCATAGGGGGTTTTGTATACTAAGTGTATGGTGCTGAAAATAATTTTAGCAGCCGACAATCGAATAGTTCTATACACGCACGCCTGACCGCGTGCGTTTTTTATTTTNGCAGTAGAGGGTTGTTCAAGTAGTAACAGAGGAGATACACGAAATGGATTATGGTATGATCGGCAAGATTGAAAAGGCGAAGTTCTACGCAGAAGAGCGAGACACCCGCATCAACTTTCAATCGCTTCATGTGAGCATCCTGGGCGACAACGACGTCACTCACCAGGTGAAGTATGAAGACGGGCGTTGGAATTGCGACTGTAACTACTTCGGCTCGCATCAAGTTTGTAGCCATACCATGGCGATGGAGCGTGTCCTCGGCAACATGGTCGAGATGGGNGTTCCCGCCTAACCGCCGCAGCCACACAATCTAATACAAGGCAACGTGCCCTGTTTCTGCGAAAAACAGGGCACGTTTCGTTATAATCCCTGTTCACAGGAAGAGCCCACTACGAATAGGCACGGACGGGGCGGGTTTACGCAACAAGCACAAGNATCCGTCNTGCCCGTGTCAATCCGTAGCCAATTCTTGCTTTCTAAAACAAAAACAACGGAGCAGTCTGGATGAAATACATCACGCGGCCGAGCGACCACGCCGGCGCACGGCCTGATAAGTTCTACAAGGCCACCCTCTTTCGCGGCGACGCGCTGTTGCTCGGCGTCAACTGCCTGGAGCCGGGCCAAAGCCAGCCCGCCCACGATCACGCCGATCAGGACAAGTTTTACTACGTCATCGAGGGAATCGGTCGCTTTCAGGTCGGCGACGAGTCGGCCACGGCCGGCGCCGGTGAGGTCGTCTGGGCCCCGGCGGGCGTCATCCACGGCGTGGACAACACCGGCGACACGCGCCTGACGNTGCTGGTCGGCATCGCCCCCGCGCCATGAAAGACGGCCGCCTGACGCTGGGCGGCGTCGAGTTCGACGTTCGCCTGACCCTGCTCATCATCTTCGCCACCGTCGTGCCCATGCTCGACTACTACGGCCACAGCCCCACGGGCGAGAAGGCCTGGGACCGGTTTATCTTCTACTTTTTGGGGTCGGCGGCATTNATCTGGCTCGTCTACCGCGAGCCGCTGTCCAACTTCGGCTTCGGCCGGGGCGAATGGCGCAAGGGGTTGCTCTACACGCTGGCGGCCTGTGCCGGCATGGCGCTCGTATTATGGTTCGCCGCCCGCACTCCGGCCATGCAGGCCTTCTACGAGGGACGCGCCCCCGATGGGCTGGGTCGGGCGATATTCCTCAACGCCGTGGAGCTGTTNGGGTGGGAGTTCATCTGGCGCGGTCTGGTGCTTTTCGCCTTTGCGCNGGCGTTTGGGCCGGGGCCGGCCATCTTCCTGCAAGCAGTCCCCTTCGCCTTTATGCACCTCGGCAAGCCGGAACTGGAGACGCTCAGCACCATCTTCGGCGGCGCGGCCTTTGGCTACATCGCCTGGCAAACCCGCTCGTTCATTTACCCCTGGCTCATNCATTGGTTCGTCGTCACCTTCACCCTGTTAATCGCCACGGGCGTGTTCTAGATTTGGGGAAGAGCATCCACAGATTTCAAAGATTGCACAGATGATTCGTGTGGCCTCGCGGGGATCGCATTTCTTGCTGCTACCTGCCCGTTTCTTCCGGCTCTTGCAAGTCCGCCGCCAAGACAGGTAAATATCCATCAATTCTCTTCAATCTGCGTCATCTGCGAAATCTGCGGATTCTTCTTCCCCTTCCTTTTATGACACCCCGCGCCGCATCAGGTAAAATTGCTCTGGAGGTGTTTGAGCATGAGCGAGTTTGATGGCAAGTATTACCTGGGCAAGCCCTGGGATCCGAAGACGGGCGAGCTGGGCGCCGAGCCGCTGACCTACGACTCCGAAGACCTGACCACCCACGCTGTCGTCGTCGGCATGACCGGCTCCGGCAAGACCGGCCTGTGTGTCGGCCTGCTGGAGGAAGCCGCGTTGAATCAGGTCCCGGCTTTGATGATCGACCCCAAGGGCGACCTGACCAATCTTCTGTTGCATTTCCCTGGCCTGCTGCCCGGCGATTTCCAGCCGTGGATCAATGCCACGGCAGCCAAAAAAGAGGGCAAAACCGAGGAAGAAGCCGCGGCCGAAACGGCCGAGATGTGGAAGAACGGGCTGGCCAATTGGGGCATCGGCCCCGAACGCTTGCAGGCGCTGGCCGATAGCGTGGACTTCACGATCTATACCCCCGGCTCGACNGCCGGCGTGCCGCTCAGCGTCCTCGCTTCGCTTGGCGCGCCCGCCATTCCGTGGGCGGGCAACGAAGAGGTGCTCGGCGAGCAGATTAGCGGCACGGTGACCGCCCTCCTCAGCCTGACGGGCATGAAGGACATCGACCCCGTGCAAAGCCGTGAGCACATCCTGCTGTCCAATATCCTGTCCCATGCGTGGAGCCAGGGCCACAACCTCGATCTGGGCGAGTTGATCATGCAGATACAGACGCCGCCGTTCGCCAAGCTCGGCGTGCTCGACGTCAACTCCTTCTTCCCGGAGAAGGACCGCTTCTCGCTGGCCATGCGCATCAACAGCATGCTGGCCTCGCCCAGCTTCCAGACCTGGATGGAGGGCGAGCCGCTTGACGTGCAGGCCTTGCTCTACACCTCCGACGGCAAGCCGCGCCACTCCATCTTCTACATCGCCCACCTGAGCGAGGAAGAGCGCATGTTCTTCGTCACGCTCCTCTATTCCAACGTCGAGACGTGGATGCGCGCCCAGAGCGGCACGCCCTCGCTGCGGGCCATCGTCTACTTCGACGAGATCTTCGGCTACATGCCGCCATTGGGCAACCCGCCGTCGAAGACGGTCATGCTGCGCATGCTCAAGCAGGCGCGCGCCTTCGGCGTGGGCATGGTGCTGGCCACGCAGAACCCGGTCGACGTGGACTATAAAGGCCTGTCCAATGCCGGGACGTGGTTCATCGGCAAGCTGGGCACGGAGCAGGACAAAGCCCGCCTGCTGGATGGCCTGACCAGCGCCACGTCCGGCGCGGTGGACGTGCGCGAGCTGGACCGTCTCATCTCCGCCATCGGCAAGCGCGTTTTCCTGATGCGCAACGTGCACGAGAAGAAGCCGTTGCTTTTCCAGACGCGGTGGGCCATGAACTACCTGGCCGGGCCGCTGACACGGGCCCAGGTGCCGGCCGTGAATGCCCTGAAGGGCAAGGGCGCGGCCGCCCCCGCACCATCGGTTGCCGCGCAACCGGCCCGCCCGGCCACCGCCGCGACCGAGGCTACCCCTNCCCCCGCGCCGGCCACCCCGAAACCGGCCGCGCCCGGCACGCCGGAGGCCACGGGCACGCTGACCCGTCCGCCGGTCCCGGCCGGCGCGGGTGAGTATTTCCTGCCCGCCAACTTGCATTTGACCGAGGCGGCTGAGCGCGCGCGCGTCCACCTCGACCCCGTCGAGCGCGAGGCNGGCGTCCTCTACCGCCCGGCGCTGCTNGCCCAGGCCGANGTGCACCTGACCAACGCCAAGTACAACCTGGCTACCGATATGACCTGGACGGCGCTCATCGTCGAACCGGAGCCCAAGGCCGTAATCCGCTGGGAAGACAACCACAATCCACCCGTGAACGACCGCAAGCTCGACCGCGCCCCCATCCGCGACGCTCGCTTTGCCCCGCTGGGCGGGCCGCTGGCCGACGCCAAGGAGCTCCGCGCGTTGGAGGCTGATTTTGTCGGCTACGTGGTGCGCAACGGCGCGGTCAACATTCGCGCCAACGACAAGCTGAAGGTCTATGCCGGCCCGGACGTGAGCGACGACGACTTCCAGAAATTGTGCGAAGACGCGGCCGACGACCTGATGCAGGTCGAGCTGGACAAGGTCAAGGCCAAATTCGAGACCAAGCTCAAATCGCTCGAAGACAAGCTGAAGAAAGAAGAGCGCGAGCTGGCCGATGATGAAGCCGAGTACAAATCGCGGCGCGGCGAGGAATATCTCAAGCATGCCGAGACGCTGTTGAGCGTCTTTGGCGGCCGGCGCAAGAGCCTGTCCTCATCCATGACGAAGCGACGAATGGCGGAAAAGGCCAAAGCCGACATGGAAGAATCCGAGCAGGTAATTGCCGACTTGCANGAGCAATTGGGCGAGCAGCAGGCCGACATGGAAGCGGCCCTCGACGAGGTGGAGGCCAAGTACGACGCGCTCATGGCCGACACGCGCGAGGTACCAGTGGCCCCCAGGAAGACGGACATCCGGGTGGGTATGTTCGGCGTGGCCTGGTTGCCCCACTACCTGGTGCAAAGCGGCGGCCGCTCNCTGGAGATTCCNGCCTACGCCGCGGGCGAATAGTCAATTGTTGGGCATAGGCTTGTCTTAAAAAAGAACAATGGGCTACGGACAAAACGGATTCAATTTGGCGTTAACGTCACAAATCCGTCTTATTCATATTTATCCGTAGCCCATATTTATTCTATCGACAGTCGATATCCGCGGGCGAAAGCGGGCGCGTCTCTGCCCAGCGGCGCGCGAACTCCTCCAGATAAAGCCCGGCGATGCCCCGGTCGGCCAGCATCAGAAAATTCTCGTCATTGCTGCCGGCGGCGTTATCCGAAAAATTCAGCGAGCCCGTCACCACCACGTTGTCGTCGACGATGATGACCTTATGGTGGAACATACCCGCGTTACCGTCCTGCCGCACGTCTAGCCCGGCGCAATAGAGCGGCGTCATCTCGCTGTAGATGGTCTTGCTGCCGAANGCCTCAAAGATGCCGCGTACCTCGACNCCGGCCGCGGCCCGCTCGCGCATGACCTCCCCCAGTTCGTCATGGGTAAACGAGAAGGCCATAAAATGGATGCTGCGCTCGGCCAGCCCGGCCAGCTGGACCAGCGCGGCCATGGGATCGTCCTCCGGCGCGAAGCGGATGATGAANGGCCGCCCGTTGCGGTCGAGCACGTCCTGCCCGTCTTGCGCCGTGGATCGCGGACCGAACTGGCCATTCCACATCTCGCCGAACTCCGCCTCGAACACGGCCGCCACCTCCGGCGACTCGATGACCACGATGTTGTTGTTATTGCGAAAGACGTCGTTGTAGGTCAGATTCATCGAGCCGGTCCACACGATGTGGCCGTCGATGATCACGAACTTATTGTGCATCAGCGCCGAGCGCAGGTCGTCGCGGATGGGCACGCCGGCCTCTTCCAGCAGCGCGAACTGGCCGCGACCCGCCTCGCCGTCAGCGTCGATGCCGTGCTCGTCGTCGGTGATCCAGCGCACGTCGACCCCGCGGCTATGAGCGCGGGCCAGTGCTTCGGCGATGGGCGTCAGGTCAGTTTCAAAGACGGCCAGGTGAATCGACTGCTCCGCCGCGTCAATGTAGCCAATGAGCTTGTCGAGAATGTATCGTCCGTTGGCCTCGTTCCCGTCCCGGCCGGGACTAAACAGCACCGCCCACCAGCCGCCGTCATAGCCGATGTCGCGTGGCAGTTCGATGCCCTGCCCGGGCAGCGTGGGCGCAGGCCCCGGCCCCAATGTCGGCAGCGGCGCGGGGCCGCTGGCCGGTCGCGTGTTGGTCGGCCGCGGGTCGGGCGATACGGCCGGCGTGGGGAGCGGCACGGTGGGCGGCGGCGGCGATGGCCCCACGCCCGGCGTCGGCACGTCGCCGGCCAATGTGGGCAGCGGCACGCGGCTCAGGNTGGGGACGGGCGTGAAGGTAACCAGGTACGGCTCAGAGCCCACGTCGCAGCCGGCGGCCAACCCTACCAGCGACAGCAAGCCTAGCAACAGCAACAGGGCCGGCGCTCGACGGAGAATTGGGTGCAAATGACAACCCTCGCGCTATGACCGGGGTTTGGTCAACTGGTCGATGAATTCGCGGGCCAAGGCAACCTGTTTCTCCGGCCGGCTGGACAGCGCCTGCCATTGTTGGCGGAGCTCCTGAACGCTCCCCGTGCCGGGCGGCGCGAAGTGGTCGCCCAGCGCGACGGCGGCCTGTTTTAGCCAGGCGTCAAAATCTGCTGCCTCACCGGCTGTGCCGGTGGCCTGTGCCACAGCCATCATAAGCCGCCGAACAGCCCGAATGCGCGGCTGCAAGATATCCTCGGCCGCGGCATCGCCCAGCCCGGCCGTGTCGCGCACGATCCCTCGCGCCAGGTCGAGCCCCCAATCGAGAAGCGGCTCGGCCGCCGCGCCGGGCAATCCATCCGTCAGGCGGTCATTGCCCCGCAGCGCGTCGGCAACGCGTTGCTCGCGTTCGGCCAATTGCCGCTCAACGGTGGATGAGGGGGCCAGCGCGGGCACGGGCAGGTCATCGATGGGCGCGGGCAGCGCGAGCGATGATTGCCCCGCCGATGCCTGTTGCATCATCCATTGCACGGCCGCGGGCGGGTCGCTCTCCGTATCGTCCTCAGGCTTGATCAGTTTATCTTTCTCATCCATCAACGTGATGTTCTCCTGTGGCTGGTCCGAATCGGCCAGCCTTCGGATTGTATGGCAAAGCGGCCGCGGGGCAAGCCAAAGAAAAAGCCCCTCGGCGGCGCGAGGGGCTTCATGGTGCAATGAACTGCTNCGCTTTATTTCCATAACTCGCGGGCGGCCATTTGAGGCCGCCCGCGAAACATAGGGTGCTTTCCTAGTCCGCGGCGGGCCAGGCCACCTCGATGGCGTGGCACATCCCGCGCGAGACCCAGCCATAGCTCGTGCCCGGCGCCGGGTTCAGGATCGTCATCTCGATCGGNGGCGAGCCGTCGCCCTTGACGAAGAAGACCTGAACGTGGACCGCGTGATAGCTGATATCGATATCCTGGATCCAGCCGCTGTCCATCCAGCCTTCATCGGCCCACCAGGTGGCCAGCACGCGACCGCCCGTTTCCTGGACGACGTAGGTGCCGCGCCGAGCCGAATCCGGGCCGACTTCGAAGTTAATACGCAAGCACGAATTCAGGCGCACATAGGTGGTTGGCGTGGGTGTNGGAGTGGGCGTGCCCAGATCGCCGAATTGNGGCGTGGCCGACGGCGTCGGGGTCGGCGTGGCCGTGCTGGTGCTGGTGGCGGTGCCGGTAGGCGTTGGCGTGGCCGTCAGCGTGCCCGTCACCGTCGCCGTCGGCGTAGCGGTCTCGGTCGGGGTCGGCGTAGCTGTCAGCGTGCCCGTCGCCGTGGCAGTGGGCGTGGCCGTTTCCGTCGCTGTGGCGGTGGCGGTGGCGGTGGCTGTACCCGTGGCCGTGGCCGTCGCCGTGGCCGTGGGGGTAGCCGTCACCTGAGCGTTGCACAGAGTGATCGCCAGCCCGACGCTGTCATTGGCCATGAAGGTCAGCGAGCCGTCTTCGGGAATGATGAACTCGCCATACGTGACCATTCCCTGGGCCACGGTGTGGACTTCGACCCCGTTTACGTAGAAGTGATTAATCCGGTCATCGGGGTCGTCATCGATCTGGACAAACCGGGTCACACAGCCGGCCTCNACCATCCCGAACTGCACCAGTTCTTTGTAATGGGGAACGCCGGCCGCGTGTGTGTCGCTGAAATCCCACACCCGCTCGTTTGGCTTGGCCTCATACGTGGGGCCGGGAACGGTTTTGTACTCATTTCGGCGAAACTTCACGACAAACACATGCTCAGGGTTGATAGTGTATGTCGTGCCNCCTTCGCCGAGAAAGGTAACCTGGGGAAGCGTNGGCACTTCCTGCAANGGGGAGCTAAGGGGGGCCGCCTGCGGTCCCATCATGCTCGCCCAGGCAACTACCAAGAGNGCGATNAAGCCTAGAAAACCAATGCTTTGTTTCACTGCTTGCCTCCAACCTTATATACAGTCAACGATGAATCTAGGACGTGCTACATGATAACGTATAATGAGGATAAATGTCTATGGCGTATTTCAACTTAGTTCGCTGATAGGAAGATTTACCTGCATTGGTCATAAATGATGGCAAGGATCGGATGAACCACACTTCGCCGCCGATTGCCATTTGCACAATAGACTCAGGTTATTCAAGTTTATGTTAGACAGCTATTCTTACAATGAACCTGACGTGAATAATCCCGNCCGATAAAAAAGCTTAGCCCNAAANCGCCGCCTAATGAAAAAGGACAGGGCAAAATACCTTGCCCTGTCCTTGCTACAGGCCACTAAATGACCCGGATGCCTGGCCCGACTAGTTGAGCGGTGGATTGGCGTTGTGCGCCAACTCCAGCGCCATCTCGGGGAACCAGCGTCCGGCCGGTGGGTCGATCACTCCCCACTCGGGGTCGATCGTTGTGCCGGCCGGGCCGAGGCCGCGCGTGCACTCGCCGTCGGACTCGCCCGGTATCTTCACCCATAGATAGGCGTCGACCAGTTCCGAGCCAGTGTCGGCCGTCGGCCGCAGACCAAGCCCGCGATCCGGCGGGTTGCACCAGTCCTGCGGGTCGGGATAGACGTCCGCCGGCGGTTGCCAAGGCCCCCAGCCGTTGCGGCTGGTATCGATGACGAAGTGGGTGGCGGGCTCCACCGCGCCCAGCATATTCGCGTAGCGCAAGTTGATACCCGACGTGTTGAGAGCCGGGTTGTCGGACTCGTCGCTCCATTCGCCATACGAGCTCAGCGCCACGCCCTGCCACTCGCCCAGCAGCTCGGCGATCTTGGCCGGCAGCGGGCCGCCGTTCCAATACTGGATCGGGCAGCCGTTGAAATCGCCGGGGTTCACCGCGGTCGCATAAGCGATGCAGCTGGATATCCAGTTGCCATAGTGGGTCAGGTTGGCCGTGTACTGATAGTTGGAGACGTTCAGATAGAACCCGTCGGCGCGCTCCACGCCGGCCTGAACCAGGCGGTGCGACGCATCGCCAACGTTGAGCCAGCCGCTGTGTGTGCCGTCCAGATAGACCCGCACGTTCGGCCGGGCCTTCAGGGCATCCACCGCGTAGTTGAGCATCTCGAAGCGCTCGGCGGCGGCCGTGGCCGGGTCGGCCTCGGCCGGCTGGCACCATTCGGGCGTGGCGCTGCCTAACGGGTTATACCAGGGAATGATGCCCAGGCCATCGGGCTCCAGGATGACCACCGCCGGCCGGTTGCCGATGCCTTTGGCGAAGCCGTCGATCCACGCCTTGTACTCGGCGACGGTTGTCGCGCCGCCGGCCGAGAACTGGGCGCAGTCGCGGAAGGGGATATTGTAGGCCACCAGGACAGGGATCTCCTTCTTGCCCGCGGCCCGCTGCACCGTGTTCTTCACGTCCTGCTGGACGCGTTTGGGCGTGCCTTGCGTGAACCACACCGCCTGCGGCGTCTTGATCATTTGNCTGATCAGCCGGGCGTCTGCCTTGTGCTTGGTTGAGGTCAGAAAGGCGATCTGCCTGATCGCGCCGTGGTTGACTTTGGGGACGTAGAATTCGGTGTCGGGATCGAGGCTATCCCCGTTGTGAGANANNGCCATCGCCGGGGAAAGCGCCAGCGCAANGGCCATGGCCAGGGCCGCTAATGCGACCGCAAACAGANTGGGTCTCCACTTGCCGAGAGATGACATAACCTGCTCCTATCACTTGCCCCAAGAGTTNGGCCTGATATTCGAAGGATATTCAATTGTTACTCAGAAACTGGATCCGGCGGCGCGACTGCGTGGTCTGACGAAATCGTGCTGGCTAAACGCTTGGGAAAACAGTAAATGGGCCGCGGGAGCCTTCCGCGAGTTGAACCCGCGGAAGGCTNCCGCGATGGCGGTCAGCGACCGCCTACCGACNCNGATTGCTGCCGGATCAGGTTGTCTTTAAACGNAAGGCCATGACGATACTGGCGATGCCGCCGACGATGGCGAAGCCGCCCAGCACCCACGGCAGGGTCGCTACGGCGATCATGGTGTTGCTCAACAGGATGATGCCGAAGATGATGTTGATCACGCCCAACAGGCCAATTCCCCAGCCGGCGCCGCGGAAAGCCTGAACGAGATTGATGACCCCCAATATGATGGCCTGGATACCAAGAATGATAACGACCGCGAAACCAAAGGCCAACGTGCCGGCGACGGGCGAATCGAGAATAAAAATACCGGCCCAGATGCCGATAATACCGCCCAGGAGCTTAAGCCCCCACGCCGAACGGTCGATAAAGATACTGACGATCTCCATGATACCCGAGATGAGCCAGTACAGGGCCAGAACTCTGGCCAGCGTGACTGCTGTGGCAGCTGTATTGGTGAAAAGCAGGATGCCAATGATGATCAGGGCGATTCCCTGAATCAAGGCAATCCACCAGGGCATGGCCCTTTCTTGTTCTCCAAAGGCTGCAGTGGCTGTTGTCATTATATGAGTTCTCCTTACTAGTTTGAAGACAATGTCGCCGGAGATTCGGCACAACTCCAGTATAATAAATTCCTTTATGAGAAACAAGTGAGCGTCACGGGGCGCGCTGGTCCCGCGGCACGGTCAGCTTGGCATCGATGAACTCCTGATGGCTGAGTTGAAACCCCATGGCCACCAGGCGCAATTGTTCGATCTCTTCGAAGGATGCTTTGTCGGCCGCGGCCACGCTGAACAAGGCGTTCAGAAAAGCTCGCCGCTCGTCGACCGACGTCACCTCGGTGAACTCGCGGGTCAGGCCGAACAAGTCCAGCTTTTCGCCGTTGGCCAGCGCGATTTCAACGACAAAAGCCGCTGATTCCGGCGACAGCGCCCAGGCGGAGCGCAAGGTCGCCTCCATTGCCGCGCGTTCCTCGTCGCTCACGCCGTCCGCGAAGCGCGCGATGAGGGCCAGTAACCCACCGGCCAGCCCCAATCGCCGCATTTCCTCGTCGGGGATTTCCCAATGTTTGTTCTCCGCGCTCAGCCGCTGGCGCATTTTGTAGTAGACACGGTTGCGGACGAAATCATTCAGGTAGACTTCGCGGTTGGGCGCGGCGGCGGCCGCTTCCGCGCGGCGGCCGATCAGCATGCGCGAGAACGAGCCCCACACGCCGACCTCGGCCTCTGTCAACGACTTTTTGACCTGCTCCACGACGGCTCGTTCGGAAGGAGACACGACCCCATCGGCGCTGATCATGTTATCAATCGCGGTGATGGCGATATTACGCGCCTCGGCCGTGTCGATCTGCTGCCGCAGTTCGGCAACCAGGCGCTCGCGCTCGGCGGCTTCAACCGGCGCGTCGAGATAGATTTCCAGTTCTTCCCACTCGCGCGCATGAACGGCCGGCAGCCGCCACAGCAACTCCTTGAGACTGATTATTTCGTCGTCGGCAATGCTCCCATCGGCCCATGCGGTGGCGATGATGACTTTGGCAATTGTCATGATCAGATTGTTAGCGGCCATGTTCACTCCATGAAAAATTCGACAAATTCATCAGAACGCGTTGCTCAACAGATGATATCTATCGCGGCGTTTATCACAACAATTTTGCCCCGCCCAACGGTGGGCGCATTGGCCAGAAAGAACCCCGCCCAACAGGACCCCTATTGAACCGGTAGTGGTGTCACCTTCCAGATATCTTCGGCATACTGCCGCATGGCCCGGTCGGATGAGAAAAAACCACAGCGCGCCGTGTTGAGGATCGACATGCGCGTCCATGCCTCGCGGTCGCGGTAGGCCTTCTCCACCTCGTCCTGGCAATCGACGTAGGCGCGATAATCGGCCAGCACCAGAAACTCGTCGCGGTCAAGCAGCGAGCGGATGATCGGCTCGAAGAGCGTCGCGTCGCCGCTCGAGAAGCGGCCGGCGCTGATCTGGTCGATCACTTGCTTGAGCTCCGGGTCTGCGGCCACATAGGCGCGCGGATCGTACCCCTTGGCCTTCAGGGCGAAGACTTCATCAACCTGCAGTCCGAACAGGAAAAAGTTCTCCGCGCCGACCCGCTCGCGTATCTCGATATTGGCCCCATCGAGCGTGCCGATGGTCAGCGCCCCGTTGAGAGCGAACTTCATGTTGCCCGTGCCCGACGCTTCCTTGCCCGCCATCGAGATCTGCTCCGACAGGTCGGCCGCCGGATAGATCATCTCCCCCTGCGTCACGTTGAAGTTCGGCAGAAAAACGACTTTCAACAGCTTGCTGGCGTCGGGATCGTTGTTCACGATCGCGCCGATCGAGTTGATCAGCTTGATGATCAGCTTGGCCATGTAGTAGCCGGGGGCGGCTTTGGCCCCGAAGATAAACGTGCGCGGGACGATATCCAGCGTCGGGTCAGCCTTCAGCCGGTTATAGAGCGTCACGATATGGAGCGCGTTAAGCAGCTGCCGCTTGTATTCGTGCAGGCGCTTGACCATCACATCGTACATCGAGTTTGGGTCGACAACGACGCCGGTCTGCCTCAGGATGTGGGCCGCCAGGTCGGCCTTGTTGGCCGCCTTCACGGCGCGCCACTCGGCGCGAAACGCCGGGTCATCGACATTCCTCTCCAGCTTCGACAAGCGATCCAGATTCGTCAGCCAGCCCTCCCCCAGCTTGTCCGTCAGCAGCGCCGACAGTCGCGGGTTCGCCATGCGCATGAAGCGCCGGGGCGTGACGCCGTTCGTCTTGTTGTTGAACTTTGCCGGCCACAGGTCGAAGAAATCGCGCAGCACACGCTCTTTCAGCAGTTGCGTTTGCAAGTCGGCCACGCCATTGACCGAGAAGCTGCCGACCACGGCCAGATGGGCCATGCGCACCTGCCGATCGCCGCCGTCCTCGATGAGCGACATGCGCGACAGCCGGTCGTAGTCGTTGGGGAAGCGAGCGCTGATTTCGCCCAGGAAGCGGCGATTGATCTCGTTGATGATCTCCATATGCCGCGGCAGCAGCCGCTCGAAGAGGCTGACCGGCCACTTCTCCAGCGCTTCGGGCATCAGCGTGTGGCAGGTGTAGGCGAAGGTGCGACGGGTGATGTCCCAGGCCTGATACCAGCCCAGCCCGAACTCGTCCATCAGCAGGCGCATCAGTTCGGGGATGGCCACCA
>JAACJX010000491.1 GCA_014237545.1 Ardenticatenia bacterium
AGGACGTGCGCGTGCCCCAGGCCAACCGCATCGGCGAAGAGGGCATGGGGTTCATTTTGCAGATGAAGCAGTTCCAGAAGGAGCGACTGGCGGGATCGCTGATGAGTACGGCCGGCATGGAAAAGATCGTCCGCATGACGATCGACTACACCCGCGAGCGGCGGGCGTTTGGCCGGCCGTTGATCGACAACCAGTGGATCCACTTCAAGCTGGCCGAACTGCTGACGGAGATCGAGGCGCTGCGCCAGCTCAATTACCACTGCGTGCGCCTGCTGGTGGCCGGGGAAGATCTGACTAAAGAGGTGTCGATGGCCAAGCTGAAAGCCGGGCGGCTGGCGCGCGAGGTGGCCGACACGTGCTTGCAATTCCACGGCGGCATGGGGTATGTTGAGGAGTACCCCATGGCCCGCTATTTCCGCGACGCGCGCCTGCTCTCCATCGGCGGCGGCGCGGATGAGATCATGTTGGGCATTATCGCCAAGTACGAAAATATCTTGCCGAAGTGACTGGCGATGAGTGACGAGTGACGACTTACGAGCGACGAGATCAGACGCGCCCCATACCAGCCGATAACGGATGAAAGTCATCTACTGATCTAACTGACCTACTGATCTACTGAATACTGATTACCGAGGAAGTCTAATGACGAACATACGCATCGCCCGCTCTTTCATCGCCGCCGAATCCGTGGCCGAACTGGTGGCCGCGGAGTATGACTGCCCGTCGCCGGTCAGCGCCAAGCTGTTCAGCAAATTGCTGCGCACGCAGGACAACGACCATTACCTGGTGACGGCCGGCAACGGGGAGCAGTATGCCTTCCGCATCTACCAGCAAGGCGACCGCTACCGCCGGGTCGAGTCCGACTATCTCTATGAGCTCGACTGGCTCAACTTCCTGCACGAGCGGGGGCTGCCCGTCTCTTATCCGCTCCCGCGCCGCGATGGCGGCTACCTCTCCCGCCTGGACGCGCCGGAGGGGCCGCGCTACTATGCGCTGTTCTCCCTGGCCCACGGCGACCCGCTGTCGCTGAAAGACCCGGAGCAACTGTACACGGTGGGCGAGATGATGGCCCGCATGCACGTCGCCTCCAATGAGTTCACCACGCCCCACGCCCGCAAGCCGATCGATCTGGCCTATCTGCTCGACCGGCCGCTGGAACGCATCGGCCGCACCTGGACCGACGACCGCGTGGCCAATCTCGATCTGGTGGCCGCGGCGGCCNAGGAGGCGCGGGATGAATTAAAGGGCCTGGTCGACCGGTTCCCGGCCGACGGCTGGGGGCCGATCGGCGGCGATTTTCACCAGAGCAGCGTCTTTTTCAACGAGACCAACCAGCCGACGTTCTTCAACTTCGACCTGTGCGGGCCGGGCTGGCGCGCCTATGACATCGCCACGTTCCTGTCCAACGGTAACCTGATGCACGCGCCGGCCGAGCGGGCCGAGGCGTTCTTTGCCGGCTACTTCGCCGTGCGNCCACTGGCCGAGGAAGAGCACGCCGCCATCGCGCCNTTCCTGACCATCCGCCGCGTGTGGCTGATGGGCGCGTTCGCCCGCGAGGATGGGTTGGTGGGGCATACGTTTGTGGGATCGATTTGATCCAGACCATCCTCATCGCCAACCGCGGCGAGATAGCCCGGCGAATCATCCTTACCGGCCGGCGCATGGGACTGCGTACTGTGGCAGTCTATTCCGATGCCGACGCAGCGGCGCTATTTGTCGAAGAGGCCGACGAAGCGTATCGAATCGGCCCTGCCCCAGCGGCCGCCTCCTACCTGAATATCTCCANCATTATCGCAGCCGCCCGCCGCGCGGGGGCCGACGCGATCCATCCCGGCTATGGCTTCCTGGCCGAAAACGCCGCGTTCGCCCGCGCGTGCGAGGAAGCTGGCATCACCTTTATCGGCCCCTCGGCCGAAGCCATCGCCGCGATGGGCGACAAGCGCGCCGCCCGCGACCTGGCCGAGCNGCTGGGCGTGCNCGTGCTGCCCGGCTTCGACGGTGGCGACCAGTCCGACGCGACCTTCGCCGCCGCAGCCGAATCCCTCGGCTATCCGGTCATGGTCAAGGCAGCGGCCGGCGGGGGCGGCAAGGGGATGCGGCTGGTGCGCGCGGCGGCCGACCTGCCGGACGCGCTGGCCGCGGCGCGGCGCGAGGCGCAGGCCGCTTTCGGCTCGGGCGACCTATTGCTGGAGCGCGCCTTGACCCGGCCGCGCCACATCGAGATTCAGATCCTGGGGGACCAGCAAGGCCGCGTCATCCACCTGGGCGAGCGCGAGTGCTCGATCCAGCGCCGCCACCAGAAGATCATCGAAGAGTCGCCCTCGCCGGCCATGATGCCGGCGTTGCGCGCGACGATGGGCGCGGCGGCGGTGTCTCTGGCCGAGGCTATCGGCTACACCGGCGCGGGGACGGTTGAGTTCTTGTTCGCAGAGGGCCGCTTCTATTTCCTGGAGATGAACACTCGCCTGCAAGTGGAGCATCCGGTGACGGAGCTGGTGACCGGCCTGGACCTGGTGGAGTGGCAAATCCGTGTGGCGATGGGCGAGGCGTTGCCCTGGCGGCAAGACGACCTGGAACTGCGCGGCCACGCCATCGAGGCGCGGCTCTACGCCGAAGACCCGGCCGGCGGCTTTCTGCCAGCCACGGGGCCGGTGCTGCGCTGGTGGCCGCCCGCGGGCGAGGGCATTCGCGTCGACAGCGGGGTACGCGCCGGCGACGAGATCACCACCGATTACGACCCGCTGCTGGCCAAGATCATCGCCCGCGGCGACACTCGCCCCGAGGCGATCCGGCGCTTGGGGAAGGCGCTGGAAGAAACGGTGCTGCTTGGCCAGCGGACGAACCAGGGCTACCTGGGCCACATCCTGCGCCAACCGGCATTTGAGCGCGGCGAGACGACCACAAGCTTTGTGGCCGAGCACCCCCCGCAGCCGGCGCTACCGGCCGGGGAACGCGTTCTGGCGCTCGTNTNCGTNGCGCTGACCCGCTACCTGNGNGACGCNGGCGACNGNCCGGGCTATTGGCGCAACAACCCCGGCCAACCCGCCCCCTATCGCTTCGAGGCCGACGGCCAGCCCGTTGACGTCTATGTGCGGCCGGCGCGCTGGACGCCCGGCGCGTTCGCGGCCGAGGTGTCATCCGGCGAAAACGTCACCGTGACGTTGCATAGCTTTGACGGCGTGGAAATGGTAGTGAGCATTGAGGGGATGCGTCGCTCATTCATCGTGGNCGGGCATGAAGACGCCTGGTGGGTACATTCTTCTCTCGGCCCGATTCGCCTGACCGGGCGGCCGCTGCTGCCGGAAGCCCACCGTCCGGCCGACGCCGGCGGCTCGTTGCGCGCGCCGATGCCGGGGCGGGTGCTGGCAGTGCTGGTCGAAGTCGGGCAGCGGGTGGAGGAAGGGCAGCCGCTGCTGAAGCTCGAGGCGATGAAGATGGAGCACACCATCCGCACCGCCGCGGCCGGGACAGTGGCTGCCGTCTACTACACCGTGGGCGATCAGGTGGCGGCCGACGAACTACTGGCCCGCGTCATTGAGGAGTGAGATCGGCCGGTTCTCCACCGGCTTGAGCCAGATCGACACGTGCTCCGGCTCCATCGTCTCCTGAATCACGCGCAATAGCTCGACTGTCAGGGTGTCCAGGTCGGTCTCGTCGCGCGCGGTCTGGGCAAATCGGTTGAGGACCTGTTCGGCGTCGTACTTGCGGCGGTAGAAGCGGCGGTCGATAAACGACTGCACCGCCCGGCGTAACGGCGTGAAGAGGCCGGCGATGGCCAGCGTCGACAGCACCAGCGCCGCCGGCGAATCCTGGCCGGTGATGCGCGTGAAAATCCCCTGGAAAACGACGACAAGAGCGGTATAGACAATGCCCAGCAGTAGGGTGACGACGGCATAGAGCACCGTCTTGCGGATGATGACATCGATATCCCACAGGCGGTAGCGCAACACGGCGACNCCCACGGCCAGCGGCACGCCGGCATANGCCGCNGCCTCCAGCAGNGCGTCCAGCGTGCCCGGCAGCAGNGGCACGATCTCCGAGTTGAGCAANATNGTGGCGATNAGGAGGAGCGAAGCCAGACCCAGCCACTTGTACTGCTGGCGCTCCGGCCCCCGGGCGCGGATAGCCCGAACGACGACCGAGAGGGCGCTGACGGGAATGGCGAAGAACAGGATGAACGTCAGCGCCGTNCTGGTGACANTGTCAATGACCGGGCTGGCCGCGCCGGTCGCCTGGAATGGGTTNGGCAGCGGGGTGAAGGCGGCCGANGGCGANTGCCACAAGAAGATCATCATCGTTAGATANGCGAGGATAATCAATCCGGCAAACGGCCACCAGCGCCGCGAGGGCAAGCGGCCGCTGGGGAAAAGCAGGAACAGCAGAGGNATNATCGACATCCACGTGGCGAAGCTCATGGCNGCCAGGATGAACCCCAGCGACGCGAAAGGCAGTGGCTCTGGCGCGACGGCGTAGCTGTAGATCAGGTAGCCCTCGGCCAGGCCCTGGAGCGCGCCGTTGGCGATGCCGAAGATGAGCAGCAGCCAGCCATAGGGATTGCGCGGCAGGCGCGCGGCCACAAACCCGCCGACCACAATAGCCACGGCGAGCGACGCGGTGATGATGAGATCATCGTACCAGGCGGCCTCATTCGGCAGCCGGCCGGCGGGGATGTTCAGGATNATGAACGCCATCGCCAGCACCAGGAGCGNCAGGCCAACTCCGGTGAGGANCCAGGCGAGGCGNGACAGTCGTCGGTCGGTCATGGCCGCGCACTATAGCAGGGTTCGGCCAAAGAAGCGACCGAAAACGGCCGGCGGGCCGAAGCNGNCCGCNTCGTGTCGGCGCGCTACCGNGGCCGCGGCCAAGCGCCTGGCTAATGCACCTCGACCAGCACCTGGTTGCGCACCACGGATTGCCCGCCGGTGACGGAGACGGAACCGACCACGCCGTCAAACGGGGCGCGGATTTCGTTCTCCATCTTCATGGCTTCGAGGATGACCAGGGCCTGTCCCGCCTGAACAGCCGCGCCGGGTTCCACCAGGACGCGAGCGATCAGGCCGGGGATGGGCGCCTTCACCCGGCCGTCGCCGCTGCGAGGGCGGGCCACCCGCTGGTTGCTGTCCTGTATCTCAACCGTGTGCAGGCCATCGTAGGCGTGGAGCCACTGCAGATTCGCATCGGCAACGATCTCGTAGGGCCGGCCGTCGATGATCATCCACTCCATCTCGGCCGCCGTCGCCGTCGGGCGGGGCAGCGAGAGGGTCAGCGCGTGGCCGTCGACAATGGCGTCAAATGTCTCGCCGCCGCGCGACGTGGGCGTCAGTTCAACCGTGTAAGTGTGATCGTCGATAGTGACAAGAAGCGTGCTCATAACTTAATCTCCGGCCCTANGGAATCTGGCGGCTGGTGCGATGCCATCCCGTCGCCCACTGCTCCGGCAACTGCGGGACGAATGACTCATGGCGGCGCGTGTAGAAAATGGCCGCGGCCACGGCCAGNTCCCGCCGCAGGAATTCAATATCGGTCGCAGGCTTGGCGGNCAGCGGNTTGTGGAGAAAATCGGTGGCGTAGCNGCCGGCGACAAAATCCGGCGCGCGCAGGATNGCCATCAGCAAGGGCAGGTTTGTGGGCGCGCCGATGATGGCGAAGTCCTCCAGGGCGCGGCGNAGCCGGTCGATGGCCGCCGCCCTGTCGGGAGCCCAGACGGTGGTCTTGGCGATGAGCGGGTCGTAGAACGGCGGCACCTCGGANTCGCAGTAGAGATANGTATCGACGCGCACCTCCGGNCCGCCGGGCAGCCGCACGCGACGCAGCCGGCCGGGACTGGGCATATAGCGGCGGGACGGATCCTCGGCCTGAAGACGGCACATGATCGCCCAGCCGCGAATGTCGANNTCTTCCTGCGNATAACCGAGCGGCTCGCCCGCCGCCAGGCGAATTTGCTCGCGCACCAGGTCGACGCGGGTCATCATCTCCGTCAGGGTGTGCTCGATCTGGATGCGAGCCTTGATCTCGCTGAAGTAAAATTCCCCGTTGCCATCGACGAGAAATTCCACCGTGCCCACGTTTTGGTAATTGAACAGGCGGGCCAACTGCACGGCCGTGTCCAGCAGCGCCTCTCGCCGCTCGGGTGACAGGCAAAGCGCCGGCGACTCCTCGACGATCTTCTGATTGCTGTGGATGATCGAGCCTTCGCGGTCGCCCAGATGGACTAGATTGCCGTGTTGGTCGGCCACGATCTGCACCCCCACCTGGTGGGCGGGCAGGATGGCTTTCTCGATATATAGCTCGTTGTGGCCATAGACAGCCTTGGCCTCGACCTGGGCGCGGCGGACCACCTCGGGCAGATGTTCAGGGGTGTTGACCAGTCGCTCGCCGCGACCGCGGCCGCCGCGACACGATTTGACGACCAGCGGGTAGCCGATCGCCGCGGCGCTGGCCGCCAGGGCTTCAAATTCGCCGTCCGTGAAGGAGCGCGGTGAATGGACAACCGTCGGGAAGCCGGCGGCGCGCGCCTTTTCCAGCGCGCCGATCTTGAAGCGGGCCGCCTCGACGACCTCGACCGGCGGGCCGATGAAGGCCAGCCCGGCCGCCTCGCAGGCATGGATGAAGGCCGCGTCCTCGGCCAGAAAGCCGTAGCCGGGGTGGATGGCGTCCGCGCCCAATTCCCGGGCGATGCCGACGATCAGGTTTNCGTCCATGAAGCCATGATGGCTNGGCAGCTGGACGCATTCATCCGCCAGGCGCACGTGGAGCGATTCAAGGTCGCTGGCGTCGTAGAGGGCCACGGTGCGCAGGCCCATCTCGCGGCAAGTGCGAATAATTCGCACCGCTATTTCGCCGCGATTGGCAATGAGGATTTTCTTGAACATAGTATTTTCTCCAGAGCAGAGAAGAAGGTGAGCAGGGGGGCTAACACTTAGCAAGCTCTTGATCCCCTGCGCCCTTTCCCCCTCTCTCCCCTGCTCACCTACATCGGCGAAATCCCGTGCTTGCGCGGCACGTGGCGCTCGCGCTTGGACATGGCCACTTCGAGCGAGCGAATCAGGATGCGGCGCGAATCGGCCGGGTCGATCACGTCGTCGATGAGGCCGCGCGCCGCGGCGACGTAGGGATTGTTGAACTTGGCCTGGTAATCATCGACCAGCTCGCGGCGGCGGGCGTCGGGGTCCTCGGCCGCCTGCACCTCGCGCCGGAACAGGATGTTGACCGCGCCTTCCGCGCCCATCACGGCGATTTCGGCGTTGGGCCAGGCATAGAGCAAATCGCCGCGCAGCCCCTTGCTGCTCATGACGCAGTAGGCCCCGCCGTAGCTCTTGCGCAGGATGATCATCAGCTTCGGCACGGTCGCCTCGCTATAGGCGTAGATCATGCGCGCCCCGTTGCGGATGATGCCGCCGTACTCCTGCTCCTTGCCGGGCAGNAAGCCGGGCACGTCCTGGAGGGTGATGATCGGCACGTTGTAGGCATCGCAGATGCGGATGAAGTGAGTGGCCTTGATCGACGCCTTGATGTCGATGCAGCCGGCCAGCACCATCGGCTGGTTGGCGACGATGCCGACGACGTAGCCGTTGAGCCGCGCAAAGCCGACGACCATGTTCTCGGCCCACAGCTGGTGGACCTCGAAGAACGCGCCATCATCGACGATGCTGCTGATGACTCCGCGCACATCATAGGCCTTGTACGGATCGGTCGGCACGATCTCCTTCAGTTCCGGGCAGCGCCGCTCGGGATCGTCCGCCGGCCTGACATAGGGTGGGTCGTCCTGGTTGTTGCCCGGCAGATAACTGAGCAGCGTGCGGACGCGGGCCAGGCAGTCGCGATCGTCGGTGGTCAGGAAGTGGCAGACGCCACTCTCGGCGCTGTGCATCATGCCGCCGCCCAGCTCCTCGAAGCTGACGTTCTCCTGCATCACCGAGCGCACCACGTCGGGCCCGGTGATGAACATGTAGCTGTTGTCGGTCATGAAGACGAAGTCGGTGAGAGCCGGGGAATAGACCGCGCCGCCGGCGCACGGCCCCATGATGACCGAGAGCTGGGGGATGACGCCGGAGGCTTCGCAGTTGGCGTCGAAGATGCGGGCGTAGCCGCCGAGGCTGTCTACCCCTTCCTGGATGCGCGCGCCGCCCGAGTCGTTGATGGCGATGAACGGGCAGCCNTANTTNAGNGCCATCTGCATNGCCTTGACGATCTTGTTGGCGTGCATNTCGCCCAGCGAGCCGCCCATGACGGCCGCGTCCTGCGAGGCGGCGAAGACCCGGCGGCCGTTGACCAGGCCAAAGCCGGTGACGACGCCATCGCCCAGGCGCGACGATTTGCCCCCCGGATACGTTTCGTGGCGGGGCAGCACCAGGGTATCGATTTCGGTAAACGTGTCGGGATCAAACAACAGGTCGAGTCGTTCCCGCGCCGTCAGACGGTTCTTGCCGTGTTGGGCAGCCACGTCTTTCTCCGTTCCCGCGGCCAGAGCGCGGCGCGCTTGCAGATCCTGGAGATAAGCCTCCATATCCTTAGCCATTCGTGTCTCCTAATGTCCGGCAGACGCCGTAAGCGTGGTGATGCCGGCAGGTAATGTGGCTCCCCCCACCGGGATGATCGGCGCGCAGCTTGCCGGAGGGGTGGGATGCCCTCCCGCCAATCGCTCCTATTGTTGCATATCCAACGGTTGCCTATTAGTGTCATCCGTCACCCGTTTTGGCGCGATCTGTCATGAGTAGTGACGAATTACGAACGACGAGTGACGAGTGGGTAGGCGGCGATCAACTACGAACCGCCGCTCACAATCAACTGTCACGCCCACACTACTGACCAACAGTTTTACTGGTTACTGTTCACTTGCGCACTCTCATCCAACAGTCTGCTATCATTCTCTCCATGAACGATTTGATCCTGGCCCTCGACTTCGGCGGGACGAAGCTAAGCGCGGCCGTCATCGACCGCGCTGCATTGAAAAGCGAACGGCCGCAGTGGCTCGACCTGCGCCGCGAGTTCACGCCTGGCGACGCCAACGCGACCTACGAACTGGCGGCGATGCTGCGCCTGGCGCGGGAGATGCTGGCCGGGCGCGCTCCGGCGGCCGTAGGCGTCAGCTTCGGTGGCCCGGTTGATTTTGCTACGGGCACTGTCCGGCTGTCGCATCATGTGGCCGGTTGGGAAAGCTTTCCGCTGCGAGAGCGACTGCAAGCGATATTCGGCACATTCGTGGCCGTGGACAACGACGCCAACGTCGCTGCATTGGGCGAACACCGCTTCGGGGCCGGGCGCGGGATGGACGACCTGATGTACGTCACGGTCAGCACCGGCGTCGGCGGCGGCTGGGTGCTGGG
>JAACJX010000032.1 GCA_014237545.1 Ardenticatenia bacterium
GACGCTCGCATCCGCCCGTTGCGCGGCAGCCACCTGCTCTTCCCGGCCTGGCGCTTTCCGCTGGCCCAGGCCGTCAGCTTCATGCACCCGATGGACGGCCGCCCGGTGTTCGCCTTCCCGTGGGAGGGCGTGACCCTTGTCGGCACAACGGACGTCGATTGCCCGCCGCCGCTGGATGCCGACCCCAGCATCACCGGCGAAGAGGTTGCCTACCTGATGGCCGCCCTGACAGCTACCTTTCCGGCGCTGGATCTTGGCCTGGATGACGTGATGGCCACGTTCGCCGGTATCCGCCCGGTCATCGGCAGCGGGAAGGTCGATCCTTCGGATGAGTCTCGCGATCACGTCATATGGGAAGAGAACGGCCTGTTGACCGTCACTGGCGGTAAATTGACGACCTTCCGGCAGGTCGCTCGCCAGGCGCTGGAGGCAGTTTGTCACCGAATTGACGACCCCGAGTCGGAAGCGGGAGTGTCAAGGCTAAAGCTGCTGCATGACGATGTGCCGGTCCTGAGTTCCGTGGACGAGACACCGCCGGAGCTGGCGGCGCAGCCCGAAGAGGTTGGGCGTCGTTTGCTCGGCCGCTATGGGGTGGATTCGGCCGCGCTGGCTACCAGCGCGGGGGAAGGTGAATTGGAGGCCATCCCCGGCACGGTGATCTTGTGGGCCGAATTGCGTTGGTCGGCGCGGGCCGAAGCCGTGGCCCATCTCGATGACTTGTTATTGCGCCGGACGCGCCTGGGCCTGCTTCTGCCCGGCGGGGCCGCCAATCACCTGCCGCGCATCCGCCAGATTGTCCAGGCCGAACTGGGATGGGATGACGCGCGATGGGAGGAAGAAGAAGCGGCCTACCGCAATCTCATTGCCGCCTCCTACTCGCTTCCCCCGCGGCGAGCCATTCCCGATTGGGAAGAAGCGCTGGCTCGCCACCGGGCGGAGAAAGAGGCGGCCATAGCGGCCAGGCAGGAGCAGCAGCGCCGGGCCGGCCGCAACGCGGGGCTGGCGTTGCTGGCGACTGCCTTGCTCCTCCTCGTGCTGTGGTTATCCAACCGAAGACCCCCTCCGGCGGAACATGACTAGATCATACTACGAGCGGCTGCTCTTTCCAGCGCTCAAGCGCATCGACCCCGAGACGGCCCACGACCGCACGCTGAACGCGCTTTCCCTGGCACAGTCCAATCCGNCGGGACGTCTCGCGCTCAGGGTCATCGCCGGGGAAACTCCCGTTCAACCGGTACGGGTCGGCCCCCTTGTCTTCCCTAACCCTATTGGTATGGCCGCCGGGTTCGACAAGGATGCTCGCGTGGTGGCCGGGCTGGCATTGCTCGGATTCGGCCATATCGAGGTGGGGACGTTGACCCCCNGCCCGCAANCNGGCAACCCGCGNCCNCGCGTATTTCGCCTGCCNGCGGATGGGGCGTTGATCAATCGCATGGGNTTTCCGAACGGCGGCGTCGCGGCGGCCGCGGCGCGGCTGCGGACGTTGCCGCGCGATCGCGCCTACGTGGTCGGCGTCAGCCTGGGCAAGCAGAAAGACACCCCTCTGGAAGCGGCCGCCGGCGATTACGTCGCCGTCATGCGCGCAGTCCATGAATTTGCCGATTATCTGGCCGTCAACATCAGCTCGCCTAACACGCCGGGTTTGCGCGAGCTCCAGGGCGGGCGCTATCTGGAAGAGTTGTTGCGAGTGCTGGTGGCCGAAAACGGCCGGCTGGNGGCGGCCAGCGGCCGGCCGGCCAGGCCACTCTACATCAAGATCGCGCCCGACATGGAATTGAGCGAGCTGGATGAGATCACAAGCACCTTGTTGGCGGCCGGCATCGACGGAATCATCATCGCCAACACGACTTTGCGGCGCGAGGGATTGACGGAAAAAGCTCGAACGGAGGGCGGCGGATTGAGCGGCCGGCCCGTCCGGGCGCGGTCCACGGAACTCATCGCGCACGTCTATCGCCAAACGGGCGGGGCATTGCCCATCATCGGCGTGGGGGGAGTAGATTCGGCAGCAACCGCCCGCGAGAAGCTCGATGCCGGTGCGTCCGTCGTCCAACTCTATACCGGCATGGTCTACGGCGGGCCGGGGCTTGCCGGCCGAATACTCCGCGAGTTGGCCGCCCGGCCGGACGCCTAACCCTGCGGTCGCCCCACCAATCACCCACTGTTGGCCGCTGCGCGATAGCCGAACCACGCGACTGAGGTATAATTTACTCATGTCTTCGCGCACGGTCGCTCGCATGGAAGCCACGGTGATTGGCCTGGTCCAGGGTGTGTTCTTCCGTCAACATACCCTTCGAGAAGCCCAGCGATTGAAACTCTTGGGGTGGGTGGCCAACCGNGCCGATGGCGCGGTGCGCGTCGTGGCCGAAGGCGACGAGAACGCCCTGCGGCAATTTCTTGAATTCCTCCATGAAGGCCCCCCGGCGGCTCGCGTCGATGAGGTGGTGGTCGATTGGACGGTGGCCACGGGCGAATTTTCTGATTTTCGAGTCCGCTATTTATGACCGAATCGCATCGTTATGGCCGGCAGCGATTGGCCTGGTTCATATTATCGGCAAGCTTTTTCACCTGCCTGCTCCTAACGATCACGATCCCGGTGGCGGTCAGCGCGTACTTGCAAAACGCCAGCCAGTCATTGGATATCGCTGTCCAGGCGAACCAGGGAACGGTCGGGATCGAGGAACCCAACGGCCCTCGCCGCGCCGTGCTGGTGGGCGAGCCCGCCCAATCCGTCTCCCCTCGCGCCTCGATCCGCACCGACACAACCGCTTCGGCGCTTATGTCTGTGACGCCGCCTGACCAGACCAGCCCGCTATTCAACATCCAAGTGGCCAGCAATTCCACGATTCAGGTGGAAGAGGCGGCCGCGCCACGGTTCAGGATAAGCGACAACTCCAACCAGGTTGATATCGACCTGCAGGCTGGACGCATCCGCCTCGACGTGCCGCCGTTTGGCGCTCGACCGCTCGAAATCGTTGTGAATACGCCCCAGGGCGGTCGCGTCGCGATAAACGCGCCCGGCCGCTACATGCTTGAGGTCAGCAACGACGCGACGCAGGTGAACGTCCAGGGGGCCGGCAGCGCGACGGTCGCGGCGCAGGGGGAAGAGTTAGTCCTTGCCCCCGGCCAGAGAGCGGAGATAGCCCTCGGCGCCCCGCCGCGCGGACCGCTGGACCCAGCGCGAGACCTGATTCGCAATGGCGATTTTAGCGAGGGTCTGGATAATTGGGCCTTGTTTTCGTGGCAGGTGGAGTTGCCCGACCAGCCCAAGGGCGAAACGACGGTGCAATCCGACGACGGCGACCCGGTTCTGCGCTTCTCCCGGCAGGGGATCGGCCATGCCGACGTGCGTCTGACCCAATCGGTCAATCAGGATGTGTCCGATTACGACTCGCTGCGTCTGGCTTCGACGCTGCGGATTGTTGACCACAGCCTGGGGGTCTGTGGCGTCCAGGGTAGCGAGTGTCCGCTGTTCCTCATCGTTAACTATATCGACGACACCGGCGTCAGCCGCGTGTGGCAACACGGCTTTTTCGCCAATGGGACAGTGGATGATAACGCGACCCCTGGGGCTTGCATTTCCTGCGCGGTCGTCCAGCGGTCGCACGACCGCGTGCCGTTGAACCAGCTCTATTTCTATGACGTCGATCTGATTCAGGAAATGGCCAGCCAGGGAGTTCTGCCGCCGCGCTTCATCGAGAGCCTGACCATCGTCGGCTCGGGCCATAGCTTCACCACCGAGGTGTCGGACGTGGCCCTTATCGTAGAATAAGCCCGCTACGAGTGGCGGCGTCTATCGTTCGAACCCCAACCCCCGCTGCTTCAGAGATACATACCGGTTGCGGCCGATGACAATGTGGTCGAGCACGTCCACGTCAAGCAGCTTGCCCGCCTGCACGATCTGGCGCGTGACGTTGATATCTTCCGGTGATGGAGAGGGATCGCCCGATGGATGGTTGTGGGCGATGATGAAGGCCGCCGCGTTCTCGCGAATGGCGGCGCGGAACAGCTCCCCCACGCGAATGACGGACGTATTGAGGCTGCCAACGTAGATAGTCGGCGCGCGCAAGACGCGATTGCGGGTGTCCAGCAAAATCAAGCGCAATTGTTCCTGTTCCAGGAACATCATTTCAGACTTTAGCAAGTGAAAGGCGTCGTCGGGCGTGGTGACGCGCGTCCGCTCCTCGGGCGCGGTAGCCACCAGCCGGCGGCCGATCTCCAGCGCCGCCTTGATCTCGGCCGCCTTGGCTGGGCCGATGCCGTTGGCCTCGGTCAGCTCGGTGATCGACGCCCGCGCCAGTCCGGGCAGGTTGTCAAACTGGGCAAGGACCCGTTCGGCCAGACGCAGGACGTTCTCGCCGGGCACGCCGGAGCGGAGCACGATCGCCAGAAGTTCGGCCGTGGAGAGCACTTCCGCGCCGACCTTGACCAGACGCTCGCGCGGCCGGTCATGTTCGGCCATATCGCGTATCATCGGGATGTAGCGCGGGGTAGTTTGTTCTGTGTCCATCGGTGGTGGAAAAATCAGGCCGCGGCAGCGCTCCAGCGGGGCATCCGTCGCGGCCTGATGATTAAGCCATCGCTGATTAGGCCGATGCGTTGCGAATGAGTACGGCGAATTCCTCCCACTCTTCCGGCGACAGGTGCAGGGTGATACCGCCCAATTCGATGTGATACATATAGCCGTCTTCTTCCATGCTGCGCCAGACGGCAAAGCCGGAATCTTCGGTCTCCGCCAATACTTCGGGTTCCATGTCGTGGTTGTGATTCATGTCAGCTCCTTAAGCGTGAACGATACATTGCGTTTTGTTTATTGAAGCGCGTAGAACGCGCCGTCTTCTGTGCCCACGTAGACGATGCCGTCCTGGATGGCCGGAGAAGATACGCCGGATTCGGCGCGGAATTGCCACAGCTGGCGGCCGGTTCGATAATCCACGGCATAGAGGTTTTTGTCGTAGCTACCGAAGTAGACCGTATTGCCAGCGATCGCCGGCGCCGAGAAGATGATATCTTCAGTGGGGAAGGTCCACAGCACCTCGCCGCTGTCNGCCGATACGCCGTAGAGAATGCCCTCCAGGCTACCCCAAACCAGGATATCGTCGAGAATGGAAGGGGCCGAGAAGTTTTCTACTGCCGTCTTGTACTCCCAGCGCAACTGATGGGTTGNTATATCGATGGCGAATAGCACGCCTCCCAGGTTGACGTCGCTGGTCATGAAGTAGACGACGCCGTCATGCACGACCGGGTCGGCCGTCGGGCTGAAGACGTTTGTGTCGGTGCTGGGATCGTAGCTCCATGCCTCTTCGCCTGTGGCGGCGTCAATCGCGTACAACAGGCCGTTGGACACCGGGACATAGACAAGCCCGTCGGCCACGGCCGGGGAGAAGGCGATCACCGTGTTGGGCACCTGGAAACGCCAGCGCTCCTGCCCGGTTTTCGCGTCTAGGGCGACCAGCAGGCCGCTCTCGCCGGCAAAGTAGACAACGCCATCGGCCACGGCCGGCGAACCAGACTGGCCGCTTTCCGTCTCCACGCGCCAGCGCTCCTCGCCGTTCGACTCATCGAGAGCTAGCAGGGTGCCGGACATGTTGGCGACGTAGACCAGCCCATCGGACACGGCCGCCGAAGCGATGATGGTGTTGCCGGTGTCGAAGCGCCATTTCTCAGCGCCCGTTTCCTTGTCGGCGGCGTAGACGTGGCCGTCGTAGCTGGTGAAGTAAACCGTGCCGTTGGCGATAGCCGGCGCGCCGAAGACCCAGTCCCCGGCTTCGAACTGCCACTTGACGGATTCGTATTCTGTCGGCCCCTCTGTCAAATAGACACCGGTGCGCGCCGGGTTGGCCCGGTGCATGGCCGTGTCGGTGGTGACTTCGACATCGCCGGATTGCTGCCGGCAAGCCACCATAGCAACGGCCGCCAGCGTCAACAGCGCCAGANTGAGGGCCNNGCGACCGAAGGCCCGGCCNTGAACAACTCGATGGATCACTGATCTCATGCGCTATTTGGTCAAAAACTGACGCAGGACTGTGTGAAGAATCCCGCCGTTCCGATAGTAATCTACCTCCACCGGAGTGTCGATCCGGCAGATGGTTTCGAACTGGGTTACGCGCCCATCCGGGTGCTCTGCGCGCACCTGTACGATTTGACCCGGCTTCAGGTTGTCGTCNAGATTGAGCGTGGAGAAGCTCTCGGTGCCGTCGAGGCCAAGCGTTTGCGCGCTCTCGCCCGGCTTGTATTGCAGGGGCAGGATGCCCATGCCGACCAGGTTGCTGCGATGGATGCGCTCGAAGCTCTCGGCGATCACCAGACGAATGCCCAGCAGCAGTGGCCCCTTGGCCGCCCAGTCGCGGGAGCTGCCGGTGCCATACTCGCGGCCGGCCAGCGCGACGAGCGGCGTGTCGGTTTGCTTGTACTCCAGCGAAGCGTCGTAGATGGTCATGACCTCGCCGGTCGGNAGATAAGTGGTCATCCCGCCCTCGGTGCCGGGGGCCATCTGGTTGCGCAGGCGGATGTTGGCGAACGTGCCGCGGGTCATGACCCGGTCGTTCCCGCGCCGCGAGCCNTAGGAGTTGAAATCGCGCGGCTCGACGCCGTGGTTGGTCAGGTACTGCGCCGCCGGGCTGGTGCGCGAGATGGAGCCGGCGGGAGAGATGTGGTCGGTCGTGATGGAATCGCCCACCTTCACCAGGACGCGCGCGCCCTTGATATTGGTGATCGGCTTCACCTCGCGGGAGAGGCCGGCGAAGAATGGTGGCTCCTGAATGTAGGTCGACGACTCGTCCCACTTATAGAGCTCGCCGCCACTGGTCGGGATGAGATTCCAGGTCTCGTTGCCAGTGAAGACGTTGCCGTACTGTTCCTCGAACATCTCGGGTGTCAGGGCCTCGGCCATGACCCGCTTGATCTCTTTGTTGCTCGGCCAGATGTCGCGCAGGTAGACCGGCTGGCCGTCACGACCCGTGCCCAGCGGCTCGTTGTACATATCCAGGTCGGCGCGCCCGGCCAGCGCGTAGGCCACGACCAGGGGCGGCGAGGCCAGGAAGTTGCTGCGCGTATCCGGGTGCACGCGGCCCTCGAAGTTGCGATTGCCGCTGAGAACTGAGGATACAACCAGGTCACCCTCGTGGATCGCCTGGCTAACTTCTTCTGGCAGCGGGCCGGAATTGCCGATGCACGTCGTGCAGCCGAAGCCGACAATGTGGAAGCCCAACTGCTCCAGATAGGGCAGCAGGCCGGCGCGATTGAGGTAATCTTCGACGACGCGCGAGCCGGGGGCCAGGCTCGTTTTGACGTAGGGCGGGACCGTCAGCCCGGCCTCAACCGCTTTCTTAGCCAACAAGCCCGCGCCGATCATAACGCTTGGGTTCGACGTGTTGGTGCAACTGGTGATGGCGGCGATGACGACCGCGCCATGGCTGATCTCCGACGTGTGGCCATTGGACACAACGGCCGTCCGGCTTAGCTCTTCCTCGCCCAGGCCAAAGCCGCGCGGCCCNACGGGCGCGAGCAGGTTCTGGCGGAAGGTCTCCTTCATGTGCTTGAGCGCGATGCGATCCTGGGGCAGTTTGGGGCCGGCCAGGCTGGGCTCGATGGTACTCAGGTCAAGTTCGACCACGTCGGTGAACTCCGGATCGGGCGTCGCGTCGGTGCGGAANAGCCCCTGTTCCTTGGTGTACCGCTCGACCAGGTCGACCAGTTCAGCCGAACGGCCGGTGTTGCGCATGTAATTGAGGGTTTCCTCATCCACGGGGAAGAAGCCGACCGTCGCCCCATATTCCGGGCACATGTTGGCGATGGTCGCCCGGTCGGCGAGGGTCATGTTGCTGAGACCGGGGCCGAAATACTCCACAAATTTGCCGACGACGCCCTTCTTGCGCAGCATCTCGGTGATGCGCAGGACGAGGTCGGTGGCTGTAGCTCCCTCGGGCAGGCTGCCGGTCAGGCGAACGCCGACCACCTCCGGCGTGAGCATGTAGATTGGCTGGCCTAGCATGACCGCCTCGGCTTCGATGCCGCCGACGCCCCAGCCAAGCACGCCCAGGCCGTTGATCATGGTCGTGTGCGAATCAGTGCCGACGAGGCTATCGGGGAAGGCTACCTGGCCGTCGTTTTCGACTTTGGTCATGACAACTTTGCCCAGATATTCCAGGTNCACCTGGTGGACGATACCGGTGGCCGGGGGGACGACGCGGAAGTTCTCGAACGCGCCCTGGCCCCACTTGAGGAACTCATATCGCTCGCGGTTGCGCTCAAATTCGCGCTCGGCGTTGTAGAACAGCGCGAAGGCCGAGCCGAACTGGTCCACCTGGACCGAGTGGTCGATGACCAGGTCAACGGGGACTATGGGGTTGATCCGATCGGGTTTGCCGCCCAGCCGGGCCATGGCCGCGCGCATGGCGGCCAGGTCGACGACCGCCGGTACGCCGGTGAAGTCCTGCAGGATCACCCGCCCGGGTTTGAAGGGGATCTCAAACGGCTCGGCCATTTGCGGCGACCAACCGGCCAGCCGCTCGACATCCTCGGGCATCACTTCGTAGCCATCGGCCGTGCGCAGCACAGCCTCCAACAGGATCTTGATCGAAAACGGCAGCCGGTTGACGTCGGCGAACTTTGAGAGCTTATCGAGCCGGTAGTAGTGGAAATCAGTTCCGGGAAGCTTGGCGCGCGCGCCAAACTGATCAAATAAACGATTCGTCATGGTTCTCCTCAACTGAAAAGGTCGCTATGCAAATCTGCCCGATCAGTTGCACCGACCTTTGTAGAAGTTTGCACCTTTCGGCCTTCGGGACGCGTATGTTAATATTGAATCGGCGCAATTATAGCCGATTTCGCCGGTCTGGAAACTTGACCGCTTGTCCTTTTCGGCCGATCTGACCGATAATGGGTCCGTCTGTCCTCTTCCCTTCGCCCTAGTAGAAGGAGCTCGATNTTGCGGGCAAGGGGCGGACAATCGTGAATAGATCAATCAGTAGGAACTCGATGACCACCATGACAACTCCTATTGCGTTAAAGCACCCCCCAAGCGCCGGAACCGGCGGTCGAGAGGAGATCCGCAACCCGCTGCGGTTCTTCATGTGGCTGACACAGACCTACGGTGACATCGTCCAATACCGGTCCAGCGTCGAGCCGGCCTATTTAATCAACCATCCCGATTACGTCCGCCACGTCTTGCAGACGCATGGCCAAAATTACAACAAGGACACGTTCCTGAACAAGTACATGCTGGAATCGTTGACGGGGCAGGGGCTGCTGACCAGCGAAAACCCCCTCTGGCGCGAACAAAGGCGGCTGATCCAGCCGGCCTTTCACAAACAAAGCCTGCCGAAATTCGCGGAACTGATGCGCCAGGCTGTCTTGCGGGCGCTGGATAGGTTGGATGCGGCCGCGGATGCCGGGCAGCCCATCAACATCGCCGCGGAGATGATGCGTCTGACGCTTGATATCGTCACCGAAGCCCTGTTCAGCTTCGACATCACCGGCCAGGCGGACGAGATCGGCGAGGCGATGGACACGATGACCACCATCGGCAAGCCGCGCCATCGCAAGGTACGCGAGGCAATAGACCTGCTCGACCGCATCGTCTATGCCATCATCGATGAGCGGCGCGAGCACCCTCAGCGCGAGCGGGATGACCTGCTTAATATGCTGCTCGACGCGCGGTATGACGACGGCACGCCCATGCCGGTCAAGCAGGTGCGCGACGAGGTGATGGCCCTGCTGGTGGCTGGGCATGAGACGACGGCCAACACGTTGAGCTGGACGTGGTATCTGCTCGATCAGAATCCCGACGCCGTGACCCAACTTGAGGCCGAAATTGACGCCGCGCTCGGCCGCCGGGTGCCGGACGTGATGGATTTCCAGCGCCTGCCGTATACGGAGAAGGTCGTGCAGGAAGCGATGCGGCTCTATCCGTCGGCCTGGTCGATCAGCCGTCGGGCGCTGGGCGATGACGAGATCGGCGGTTATTTCATCCCGGCGCAATCGATCGTGGCCATGAGCCCATATACCATGCACCGCCATCCCGCATTCTGGGACGAGCCGGAGCGCTTCGATCCGGAGCGGTTTGCGCCGGAGAAAGTTGCCGCGCGGCCCCGTTATGCCTATTTCCCGTTTGGCGGCGGCGCTCGCCAGTGCATTGGCAACAACTTTGCCCTGATGGAGAGCATGATCATCATCCCGGCCATCGCCGGGCGCTTCCGGTTGCAGCGGGTTTCGGCCGAGCGGGTGGAAGAACATGCCCTGGTCACACTGCGCCCCAAGGGTGGGATATGGGTTCATGTCGACCGGCGGGCGTGATTGGCGCGATGTTCAAGCATCGTCGTCACGAGCGAGAGACCTTTCGCCTCTCACAACTAAAGGAGCAGGTTGATTATGAAAGTTTTGTTTATCGGCGGCAGTGGCATCATCAGTTCGGCTTGTTCGGCGCTGGCCGTGGAGCGGGGAATCGATTTGTATTTGCTCAACCGTGGCCAGACGAGCCACCGGCCTATTCCCGACGGCGCGAAGGTCTTGCGCGGTGATATTCGCGATCAAGCGGATGCCGCCTCGGCCCTCGGGGCTCACACGTTTGATGTGGTCGTCGATTGGGTGGCCTTCACGCCGGACCACATCGCCACCGATCTGGCTCTGTTTCGCGGCCGCGCCGGCCAATATATCTTCATCAGTTCCGCTTCCGCCTACCAGAAGCCGCCGGCCAAGTTGCCCATCACCGAAGAGACGCCGCTGGACAACCCGTTCTGGCAGTACTCGCGCAACAAGATTGCCTGCGAAAATGCTCTCATGGACGCTCATCATCGCGATGGATTCCCGGTGACTATCGTGCGGCCGTCGCACACCTATGACCGGACGCTACTGCCGTTCCACGGTGGCTACACTATCATCGACCGTATCCGCCGCGGCGTGCCGCTGCTGGTGCATGGCGATGGCACGTCGTTGTGGACGCTGACGCATCACCGCGACTTTGCCCGCGCTTTTATGGGATTGGTGGGTGAACAGAGAGCTATTGGCGAGGCCTATCATATCACCAGCGATGAGTGGCTGACCTGGAACGAGATCGCGCGCCTCTTGGGCGAAGCGGCCGGGGTTGAAACATTGATGGCCCACGTGCCGTCGGAAACCGTGGCGCGGTTCGACGCGGGATGGGGCGACAGCCTTCTGGGCGACAAGGCCCACTGCGCTATCTTCGACAACAGCAAGATTCGCGGCATTGTGCCCGATTTCGCGGCCGATATCCCGTTCGCCGAGGGGGCGCGGGAAATCGTGGGCTGGTACGATGCCAACCCTGACTGGCATAAGGTCGATGAACCCTACAGCCAGCTGATGGATCGCATCATCGCCGCGCAATCGGCTGTCGGGCCGGGCTAGGACCGACTGGACGGGCTGCTGCGGCGCTCATCGTTAGCCTTCTGGACGGATTTGTAGCTGCTTCTGGCGGCCACATAGCGCGTTGCCTTCCGTCGTGGCCCGAGTTATCCTTAGGAGCGATGAATCCATTCCATTGGGCTTTCGACAAGTTCTACCCCGCCATTCGCTACGTCTACGAGCGCTTACAGGGCCACCGCTGGTTCGACCGGATCACGCCTGAGTTATGGCTGGGCGGCGCGCCGACCTACGAGCGGGATTACCAGTTCCTGCTGGACAACAACATCACNGCCGTTCTCGACATGCGCGCCGAGCGCGAGGGGGACCGGGACTTCTACGAGCGCCACGACATCGCTTACAAACGGTTGGAAGTGCTGGATGCCACGGTCCCCGGCGACGAGTATATGACTGAGGGAGCCGACTGGATCCGCGATCAAATAGACGACGGACGAACGGTGCTGGTCCATTGCGCCAAGGGGCGCGGCCGCTCGGCGACCCTGGTTGCGGCCTATCTTATGCGCTATGAATCACTACCCTATGACGAATGCCACACGCTGATGAAAGACGTTCGCCCCCTTGTCAAGCTTGAGGACCGCCACCGCCGCCGCCTGGAAATATGGAACGAGCAGTCCAGCAAGACCGAAAAAACTCAATGACTGGCTTAAAGCCCGAATCGATCACGTCCCTGGCCATTGCCCAACGTTCGTTGGGCGATTTGTCCATCACCTACCCGCTTTTCCCGCCGCTCGTGGATGGTTGCCCGCGCACCAGCACGGCTGACTTGCAATATCCCCTGACCCTCGACTACGACTATCAGAAGACGCCGGACGATTTCTTCCAGCGCGATCCATATGCCGGCATCTGGCGTTGGGGAGAGCTNTTGCCGCCGCTCGCGCCGGGCCTATCGATGGGCGAAGGTGGCACGCCACTAGTNCACGCACCCCGGCTGGCGGACTGGGCCGGATTAGGNGGCGAGGTTTACATAAAAGATGAGAGCCGCAACCCGACCGGCAGCCACAAAGACNGGCTAAACCTCTGCACCGTCAGTTCGGCCGTCCTCATGGACGCNCCGGGCATCACGGTCGCCTCGTCGGGCAATCATGGGGCCGCCGCTGCCGCGTATGCCGCTCGCGCCGGGCTACCGTGCGTATTGTTCATCACCGAAGGGACAGAACCGCACCTGATTCGCATGGTTTCGTCTTATGGCGCGGCTGTTGTGCCGCTGCCGCGGCCGCTGCGGCGCGTGCTCATGCGCGAGCTGGTAGAGCGCGCCGGCTACATGCCGGCCAGCAGCATCACCGAGACCCATACTGGCCACCCGTTCGGGCCGGAGGGGTACAAGACCATCGCCTACGAGCTATACCGTCAGTTGGGCGGGCGGGTGCCGGCGGCCGTGTTTGTGCCCACGGCATATGCCGAGTTGCTCTATGGTGTCTGGATGGGGTTCAAGGACATGCAGCGCGTGTCCGGGATTGGGCCGCTGCCGCAGATGATCGCCTGCGAGCCGGCGGCAGGCGCGCCATTGCGCGCGGCGCTGGCCGCCGGGCGGCCGGTCGTCAAGGTTGACGAAGCNCCGACGGTCGCCTATAGCATCGTCGTTGGCTCCAATAGCTATCGCGGCGTCCTGGCCGTCCAGGAGAGCGAGGGAGATGCTCTGGCGCTGACCGATGAAGAGATCGCCGCCGCGCAATCGACACTCGGCCGCGAAGGATTGTGGGCTGAGTTCTCCGGCGCGGCTGGTGTCGCTGGGCTGCGCCAGGCGGCCGGGGCGGGGATGCGCTTCAACGGGCCGGTCGTGTGCCTGATGACTTCGATGGGGTTCAAGGACCAGGGGCTGCCCGCGCCCGAATTGCCGCCGGTNGCTCCAAGTTGGGAAGCGGTGCAACGCACCCTCAAAGACGTCTACGGGTTAGCCGTCTAGGGCGAGTCGCCGTCACGAAGAGTTTTTTATGTCCGGCGACTCCGTCACCCCCAGCCGTCAGCAATACCTCGACATACGCGCCCAGCATCCCGACGCCATTGTCTTCTTTCGGCTGGGCGATTTCTACGAGACGTTCGACGACGACGCGGCCATCGTGGCCCGCGAGCTTGATCTGGTGCTGACCAGCCGGCCGCAGGGCAAGAACGCCCGCGTGCCGATGGCNGGCGTGCCCCACCACGCGGCCGAGAACTACATCGCCCGCCTCATTGCCAAGGGGTACAAGGTCGCCCTCTGCGAGCAGATCGGCAGCGAGACGGTTAACGGTCTCATGCCGCGCGAGGTCGTGCGCGTCTTTACCGCCGGCACGGTGGTCGAGCCGGGGATGCTAGAGGCTGGCCGGAACAACTACATCGCCGCCTTGGTCTTCGATGACGGCCGCGCCGGGTTGGCCTACGCCGACATCACCACCGGCGAATTTGCCACCACGCAGTTGGGCAGCCACCGCGACCTTGTCGAGGAACTCGCCCGCCTGGCCCCGGCCGAACTGCTGTTGCCGGAAGAGGCGGACGACGGCTTCGCCGCGGTGAAGACCGTCAGCCGCTTGCCGGCCCACCGCTTCGAACTGGGNAACGCGCGTCATACGCTGCTGCGCCATTTCGAGGTGAACGCGCTCGATGCCTTCGGCTGCGAGCAAAAGCCGCTGGCGACGCGCGCCGCCGGGGCTCTCCTTTACTACTTGCAACAGACCCAGCGCGGTAGCGTGGGCCAGATGCAGCGGCTGACGACTTACGCCACCGACGGTTACATGGCCCTTAGCGAGGCCACCCGGCGTAATCTCGAGTTGACCGAGGCCATTGCCACCCGGCCGGGCGGCGAGCGCGAGGGAACGCTGTTGGCTATACTGAACAAGACGGTGACGCCGATGGGCGCGCGGCTGCTGCGCCAGCGCATCACCCAGCCGCTGCTGAGCATCGACGTGCTCAACGAGCGGCTCGACCAGGTCCAGGCTGTCCTGCAGAACGCTATGCTGCGCGCCGAGTTGCGCGCCGCGCTCAAGGGTATGCCCGATCTGGAGCGATTGACCAACCGGGTGCTCGGCGGCCGGGCCACGCCACGCGATCTGGAGCAGATCGGGCTTGCCCTGGGTGCATTGGAACGGGTGAAAGGGCTGGCCGGCGGTGTGTCGCCCTTGGCCGCGGCCGCGGCGCGTCTCGACCCATGCCGGGAAGTGGCCGAGACGGTTGGCCGGGCGCTGCNCCAGGACGCTCCCACGAACCTGAATAAAAGCGGCANCTTCAATGACGGTTTCTCGGCCGAACTGGACGGCGTCGTGTCGACGTCGGCCCACGCCCGCGATTGGGTGGCCGAGCTGGAGCCTCGCGAGCGCGAGCGCACCGGCATCCCGTCGCTGAAGGTGGGCTTCAACAAGGTATTCGGCTACTACCTCGAGGTGACACATGCCAATACCAAGCTCGTCCCATCGGATTACATCCGCAAGCAAACGTTGACCAACGCCGAGCGCTACATCACCCCCGAACTCAAAGAGTATGAGACGCTCATCCTGAACGCCGAGGAGCGCATCCTGCAGATCGAGCGCCGCCTGTTCGCCGAGTTGTGCCAGTTTACGGCCGGCTATGGCGACCGTTTGCTGGCCACGGCCGCGGCGCTGGCCGAGCTGGACGTGGCCGCGGCGCTGGCCGAGGCTGCGGCGCTCAACGACTACGTCCGGCCTGAACTGACCGATGGGATCGAACTCCACATCGAGGACGGCCGCCATCCCGTCGTGGAACGGGCGTTGAGCCATGGCCAGGTGGCCGGGGCGGCCCGCGGCGAGCGTTTCGTGCCCAACGACGCCCGCTTCGACGACGGCTCGCTCATCCAGATCATCACCGGGCCGAACATGAGCGGCAAGTCCACTTATCTGCGGCAGGTGGCGCTGATCGCCCTGATGGCCCAAATCGGCAGCTACGTGCCGGCGTCCTCGGCCCGCATCGGGCTGGTGGACCGCATCTTCACCCGCATCGGTGCCCATGACGAACTGCATGCCGGGCGCTCGACGTTCATGGTGGAGATGGTGGAGACGGCCGAAATTCTGCACCACGCCACNCATCGGTCGCTGCTCATCCTGGACGAGATCGGCCGCGGCACAAGCACTTATGACGGCCTGTCCCTGGCCTGGGCCATTGTCGAATTTCTTCACAACCATCCGCGACTCAANCCCCGGACGCTTTTCGCCACCCACTATCACGAGCTCACCGGACTGGCCGACTTTCTGCCCCACGTCGTGAACTACAACGTCGACGTAACTGAGGAGGGGGGCGAAGTCACGTTCCTGCACCGCATCGTGCCCGGCGGGGCCGACCGCAGCTACGGCATCCACGTGGCTCAACTGGCTGGATTGCCGCGCGACGTGATCCTGCGGGCCAACGAGATTCTGCTCGACCTGGAGAAGCACGCGCCGACGGCGGCCGTCGAGCCGAGCCGGCTATCGTCCGGCCAGCAGATAGCCCTCTTCCCGGAATCCAGCCNATTCCTCGACGAACTGGCCCAACTCGACGTCAACTCCCTGACACCGCTGCAAGCGATCAACAAGCTGTACGAATGGAAGCAGCGGTACACCAACGAGCGCCGGTAAACCATAAACCCCCTGACATTCTCCAGGAAAATCGCACACAATAAAAAAAGTACACGGATGACGCGGATCAGCACGGATTAAAAATGGATCGTTGTGGGGGTTCGACGTTCCCACCCGTAGCAATATTTCCTTACCTGTCGGCACGGGATGACGTAACCAGCGAAAATCCGTGTCGACCGCGATATATTCTTTTTCGACCTGTTTATGTGATTGCCCCGTGACTGTCACTCCCGCCGTTTTGTTACCCATTCCCCGCGTGGTATAATTCCCGATCGCTCCACGTCTTATCAAGGTGGGGGAAAGAAACCATTTTTCGATTCAGGAAGGATTCATATGCTGAAGACGCATAGTTGCGGCGAGCTTCGCAGCGAACATTTGGGCCAGACCGTAACGCTGGCGGGGTGGGTCAACCGGCGGCGCGACATGGGCGGGGTCATCTTCATCGACTTGCGCGACCGCGCCGGCAAGACTCAGGCGGTTGTTGATTCGGGCCGCACGNCGGAAGGTTTTACGACGGCCGAGGCGATACGCAGCGAGTACGTTGTGCAGGTGACGGGCGTGGTCTCGCGCCGGCCGGCCGGCCAGGAGAACAAGAATCTGCCCACCGGCGAGATCGAGGTATTGGTCGACAAGGTTGCCATACTCAACACGGCCAAAACGACGCCGTTCCTGATCGACCGGGACGAGAACGTGGACGAGATGACCCGCCTGCGCTACCGGTATCTGGACCTGCGGCGCGAGCGAATGCAACGCAACCTCATCTTGCGCCACGATGCCGTGAAGTTCATCCGCGACTTCCTCGCCGCGCGGGGCTTCATCGAGGTTGAGACGCCGATCCTGTTCAAGTCCACGCCCGAAGGGGCCCGCGACTACCTGGTGCCCAGCCGCGTCCATCCCGGCAAGTTTTATGCCTTGCCGCAAAGCCCGCAGCAGCTTAAGCAATTGCTGATGGTGGCCGGCTACGAGCGTTACTTCCAGATCGCCCGCTGCTTCCGCGACGAAGACCTGCGCGCCGACCGTCAGCCGGAGTTCACCCAACTCGACATGGAGATGAGCTTTGTCGAGCGCGANGACGTGCTGAACCTGATCGAGGAGTTGATGGTGGGCATGGTGCAGGCTGTCAGCCGGGTGCCGCTGGCTTCGACGACGTTCCCCCGGTTGAGCTATGCCGATGCGACCGAGCGGTTCGGAACCGACCGGCCGGATCTGCGCTACGGCATGGAACTCAAGGATATCAGCGACATCGTGCGCGACAGCGCTTTTCGTGTATTTGCCGAGAACGTGGCCGCGGGTAAGCCCGTGAAGGCCATTTGCGCCCCCGGCTGCGGCAGCTACAGCCGCAAGCAACTCGACGAACTGGAAGAGATAGCGCGNGGGCAGGGGGCCAAGGCGCTGGCCTGGATGGCCATTCACCCCGAGACGGGCGAGATGCGCGGGCCGATCGCCAAGTTCTTCACTGTCGACCAGCTCATCGCCATCACCGAACGTCTGGGGGCAATGCCGGGCGACCTGATCCTGATCTCCAGCGACTCCAAGGCCATCGTCCACAACGTGCTGAGCACGCTGCGCACGGAGCTGGCACGCCGCCTCGGCTATACGGATAAGAAAGAGCTGTCCTTCGCCTGGGTCATCGATTTCCCGCTATTCGAAGAAGAGATGGAGGAGGGCCACTACGCGCCCAGCCACCACATGTTCACCTCGCCCAAGCCGGAGCACATCCCGCTGCTGGATACCAACCCCGCGGCCGTTCTCAGCCAGCAGTACGACCTGGTTTGCAACGGGTTCGAAGTTGCCGGCGGCAGCATCCGAATCCACGATCAGGCGTTGCAGGCCAAGATCATGTCGCTCATAGGCTTTTCGATGGAGCAGGCACGCGAGCAGTTCGGGCACTTGCTTGAAGCGTTTGAGTTCGGCGCGCCGCCCCACGGCGGCATCGCGCCGGGCATTGACCGCCTCGTGGCCCTGATGGCCGGGGAGCCGAATATCCGCGAGGTGATGGCTTTTCCCAAGACGGCCCAGGCCACCGACCTGATGGCCGACGCGCCGTCGGTTGTCTTGCAGCGGCAACTGGACGAGTTGCAACTGGCGATTGTGGAGAAGCCCGCGAAGGCCTAGCCAGCCACGGCCGGGATACTTAGAAGGGCGAGACAAGCAAGGGTGCTGCTTGTCTCGCCTTTTTGCTTCAAAGGAAGAAATCCTTCAGCGCCGCGGACACATCGGCGATCAGGGCGTGCCAGTCGGCATCCGGTTGGGTGGTGATGGACATTTCGCCGCCGCTCATCCACACGCTGTCGATTCCCTCGACCACGACCAACGCCTGGGCCACCGGCGACCCTTCTTCCAGCCCTTCGGCCGAGTCATAAAACTCCTCGGCCCCATACGTGGTCAGTTTTAGATTTGTGTGAAACAGGATGACGCCGTCATCGCCCAACTCAGTTTCNATATCAATATACTCCGACATCGCGCCTCCTCCGTCAGGGGTGGTATTATAACGCCGTTTGGCCGGCTGTCGGGTAATGGATGTATAATTTCCGGTGATAGCGACGAAGGACGTCACTCGCAATAACTACTATCGAGGGAAACGAATGAACAAGTTTATGGGGTTTATGGCCGGCGCGGTCTGTGGCGCGCTCGTGGGTGGAATCACCGCCCTGCTCTTCGCGCCAATGTCGGGGCAGGAGCTGGTCCAGAGCGCGGAAGAGCGGTGGGATTTGACGATGAGCGAGGCCCGCCGGGCGATGGAAGAGCGCCGCCGCGAGCTAGAGACCCAGTACCGCATCGCCAAGGAATCCTAGGCGAATCCAACTTATCCAGCGCCGGCCGTCACTTGGTGACTGACACCCAGTAATTCGCGGCCGATTCCACGAACGGATTCAGGGGGATCACGATCAACGCGCCGCCTTCCGGCCCGAGTTCGACCGCCGTCTGAATCTGGTTTCGTTCATCCAGATTCAGGGGGATCACTTCGTTCCCATCGTCGCGGATCAGCCTGACCTCCCACCTCTGGGGCAGCACGTGCCCCGTGCTGACAAAGCCCTCCGGCCACCACGGGGGCTGGTCAGCGATTCCCGCGATTGCCGCCCCGCTGACCGCGAAGCCCCGCCCCATCTCCTCGAAATCCGTGACCACGTCGAACCGCAGAGAGATTTTCCGGCCGGCATAGGCCTCCAGACTGACCGATTCGGCCAGCCAGCCGTTCTGATTGTCCAGCAAGTCCGCGCTGCGGCCGCCCCAGGCCGGGCCGTATGCCCCCAGGATACCGCGCTCCGTCTCGAGCGGCCGCCAGGTTCTCCCGCCGTCGGTGGACGCGGAGATGTAGGCGAAATCGTAGCCTGGTTCCAGGTCGTACCAGGCGTAGAAGCTCAGGGCGGGATTCGTCGCGCCGGTCAGATCGACATCGGCCGTCAATTGGGCGCGGGTGCTGTTGGCCGGCGGCGCGAACCAGAAGCTATCACCATTCGGCGGCGCATCCAGCAATTCCACGGTCGAATCGCCGGCGAAAGTCAGCGTGGCCGGGCCAGAAAAATCGAGGTCGATGACGTCCACGCCAAATTGCTCCAGCGTTGAAAGGCCCGCGTAGGGCAACTGGCGTATGCGGTTGGCAAAAAACGGTTGGGGCAGTTCGAAGGTGTCGATAGTAAAACGGGCGTCGTCCGATCGCCCGTCAAGGTAGAGCGCGGTTGCCCAGTCGCCGGTGAAGCGCTCCAGGGAGCGCGCCGGTTCGTGTCCGGCGAGCACGGCGCGGACGGCCGCCAGCCCGTTGGCCGGGTGGCGGGCCAGTTCAGTGATGGCCGCGTCCCCTAGCTGCTCCCAGAAATAGAGTAGATAGAGATAGCTGCCGGCGTAGTGGGCGTAGATATCCGGCGGGTCTTCCGACCAGCCATCGAGGCGGATTTGCGTTTGTTCGAGGTAAGGGCGCGGGTCAACCGTGGCTAGCTCGGCCATCGTCTCTGTGAGTTGCGAAAGTCCCTCGTTGAACCATTTGTCCTCATTGGCGTCCAGATTCCACTGGATNAGATGCTGCACCTCGTGCACCAGCGTNCCGTCGTAGAGCGGCCCTGGCTCGAGTTGCGCCATGTTCAAATAGATCATCTCGCGCTCGTTAGANGTGGGAAATAGCGCCCGGGGGTACTGATTTTCGTCGGAGAAATAGCCGAGTTCGTAGGTGTCGGGCGCGCCAAGGGTGTGCAAGACGGTGAAGCGCGTGTCGCCGTCGACGCCGGGTTGCCATTCGCGGCCGATGTTTCTCACCAGCAAGGGGTAGTAGCGCTCGCGCAGCCGTTGGGCGGCGGCGATCATCTCTACGCGATCAAGAGTGACCCCCGTCTCGACCCAATATTCAGCCAGCGAATCCNNATAGANCAGCTCCGCCTGTCGCGAGCCGTCGTTGGTGTGAAACGTCGCCCGGTCACCAACGCTATACCTTTTGCCCGGCACGACGCGTTCGCCCAGGTCAAGCCCGCCCAGCGTCTCGGCCGCCTGGAAATAGTCGTGAACGGGCGGACTGATGGCATAGAGGGCATCCAGATGCGCTGCCGCCTCTTGTGGCGCGGGTCGTTTGGCAATTGTGGAGGGAATCGCCGGGAAACCGCCGGCGCTATCCAGNGANGGCGTCGGCCGCACCTTGCCATCGGTAGAGGTCAGCGCGGCGCTATCGCCTGCACCGGCAGCCGGCGGGGTGTTGACGCCGATCTCCTCCGCGGTTTGCGCCCTCGAATTGATAAGCTGGTGGAGCGCCGGGAGCAACAACAGCNCTCCCGCGCCCAACAGCAAGGCGACGATCAGGCCAATCAGTTTTCCCCGGCCGGGTGGGGNGGNTTCGTTCATAGAGTATGAGCGATTGTATCTATTGGCCGATAGCCGGCGCAACTGTTCTAACCGGGTAGTGTTGTAACAGGTCGTAGAAGTTGTTCAACGGCTAAACTCTATGATGCGCTATGCCCACATTGTCGGTTGGGGCTGCTACCTGCCCGACCGAATTGTGACCAACGACGAATTATCAACGATGGTGGATACCAGCGACGAATGGATCTACCAGCGTACCGGCATCCGCACCCGCCACATCGCCGCCGCCGAGGAGACCACCGCTACCCTAGCCTTCGAAGCGGCCGCNCGNGCCCTCAAAGTGGCTGACCTCCANCCGTCGCAGATCGATCTCGTCATCGTCGCCACCTCGACNCCNGAGTTCATGTTCCCCTCCACGGCCTGCAAGGTGCAGGACTATCTGGGGGCCAGCCGCGCCGGGGCGTTTGACCTGAGCGCGGCCTGCTCCGGTTTTGTCTACGCGCTGCAAATGGCTTCGCAGGCAATTGCCACCGGCTCTATTCGCCATGCCGTCGTCATCGGTTCGGAGACAATGTCGCGCGTCATCGACTGGCAGGATCGCGGCACGTGCGTGCTCTTCGGCGACGGGGCCGGCGCGGTCGTGCTCAGCGGTTCCAGCGTGCCCGGCGGCGTGATGGCGACCACGCTGCGGTCTGATGGCTCCGGGGCCGATTTACTCTCCTTGCCGGCCCTCTATCACAACCCGGTGCCGATTGCCGGGGCAGAATTTTCCTCCAATGGCCATCACAAGNACATCGTCGACATGGACGGCCGCCAGGTCTACCGCTTTGCGACCAACGTTATTGCTTCATCCGTCCAGGACGTTATCCGTCAGGCTGACCTCACCATTGATGACATCGCTCTCATCATTCCTCACCAGGCCAACACGCGGATCATCGAAGCGGCGGCGAAGAAGCTCAAGTTGCCGATGGAGAAGTTCTATCTGAACGTGGAGCACAACGGCAACACGTCGGCCGCGTCCATCCCGTTGGCCCTTTGCGATGCCGTCCGCGACGGCCGCTTGCGACCCGACGACAATGTCGTTTTTGTGGGGTTCGGCGGCGGGCTGACCTGGGGCGCTTCAGTCGTCAAATGGGACGTCACGCCGCCNGAAGTGTCCTTTGCTGCGCACGAGTGGCGGCGCGTGCGCTACATCATGGCCCGCGGCCGGTCGCGGGTGCGACGCTGGCAGCGGCGCGTGGAAGCGGCCGTGGCCCACCCATCCCGCAAGGACGAAGATAGCGCTGACTAGGGGCCTCCCCCGGCGTCGACGGCGCCCTTCACCACCAGCCCTATCTGCCGTACCAGTTCCTCCTCTTCCATGGGCCCNTTGNANTGAACCCGTTTGTTGATGACGGTATGGGGAAGATAGGCGGCCGAGTAGCGCTGGGCGGCTTCGGGGAAGAAGTCGGTCACGATCAGGAAAGTCTTGATGCGGTCAGTTGACGCCGCCGCGCCAAAGGCGGCCTTGGCCACCACCACCCCGGCTTCGTCTTCGGCCGATGTCAACAACTCGATGGCGACGTCTTCCGACGAGGCAGCCATCAGGCGATGGAGCTTCAGTCGCGACAGAGGCTCCAGCGTTTGCCCGCGAAACGACGCGGCCTGAATTGCCGCNATTAACGATGTCATCTGAAAGCCGATCGGCANCCCAATGATCCTCAGACCCAGATCGGTGGANGCNTCGGCCGTGCCNGCCATGATGCCGAACACCGGATAGTAGGGGTAGTTCACCCGCCGGGGCAGTAGTCGGAAGGAAAGCTGTTGCGGAAAGCGGTCGGCCAGCAGGCGTCCGAGTCGCGCCGCCTCTCGCTCGGCCACTCCTTCTGTTTCATCCCCCCAAATATGCAGACACACGGGCTCCGGCAAGTTGCCCAGGAAGTCGGGCAACTGCCGCCACGTTTCCTCGTCGAACGGGACGGAATCGGGGAAAGGGGCGGAATCCGTCATCGTTTTGCGGNTTCGGCCNTGCCGACCGGCAGGTAGAGGGCCAGAGTCATCCCGTGCCCGGTGACGCAAGTNGCCGCCACGCGGCCGCCGTGTTGTTCNACCACATGACGAGTGAAGACCAGTCCCATGTCCATCCCGCGCAACGACGCGAACCCATCATGGTTCAGTTCAGCCAGATCGAATAGTTTGGCTAGCATCTCCGGCGGGAGCTGACGTTGGGGGTCGTGTAACTGGACGCGATAATAGCTGCCGTCTGGCTCGATCTCGACGCGCAACTGGGTGCTGGGTCGCGCGTATTTGCTGGCGTGGCTGAGCATATTATAGAGCGCGCGCTGGATGAGATGTTCGTCCACCTCGACCCACGCTGGAGTAAGGGTGCCGCGGTAGGCGAAGCTGAGGCTTTTGATCTTGAGCAATCCTTCCACCTGGGCCAGGGCATGCTCCACGAGTTCATTCAGATTGTATGGCGCGGCGGAAGGACGCAGGTTGCCGCTCTCAATCTGATCGAGGGCAACGAGGTTTTCGATCATGTGGCCCAGTGATTCCGAGTGGGCCAGGATATTCGTCACGTATTCAGCGGTTGCCGTATCAGTCTCGCCGGCCGTCTCGGCCTCCAATAATTGGGCATACCCCTGAATGATAGCCAGCGGGGTGCGTAGGTCGTGGGCAGCCATGGCCAGCAGGCTTGATTTGCGGCGTTGCGCCTTATCCAGTTGCGTCTGTATGCGCAGCAACTCGCGCCTCAGGCGTATTAATTCGTCGTCGTTGTCGGGTTTGTGGCCCGCGGTATCGTCCGCGTCGGTCATGTGTTTTTAGCCTTGTCTGCNTGTTTGTTGATGAATGGCCCTGCCCGGCTAGGGAAGCGGCAAATCGGGTGGCGGCGTTCCAGAAAAATCGACCCACCGGATGGCCAACCAGCCCTGACGGGGGCCGAGGCTGGATTGCCATTCTACCAGAAGCCATGGATCGTCAAAGGTAATGATTGTCACCGGCGTACCTGTTTCCAGAGTTCCGACCTGGTCTGAGGCCAGGTCAGGTTCGCTAAAGGCCCAGACGGACCGGTTGGTGACCACGGTGAAAGGGATGGGTGTTTCCGTCGGCGCGTCGGTCGGCCGNTCCGTCGGGGTAGGAGACGCCGTNTCGGTCGGCGTGGGCGATGAGGTAGAAGTCGGTGTGGCCGTCAGCGTCGGGCTGGCGGTCGGGGTTAGCGTGGCCGTGGGCGTGGCGGTCGCCGTCTGCGTGGCTGTGGGGGTCGGATCGCCGAAAGCGAGCGGCAGTAGCGCCAGCGTAAATTGCAGGTAGAAACAAGCCAACCCAAGCAGCAACACTCCCCCCAGCCCACCCAGGGCCAGCATCATCTTTTGACCTCTGGAAAGCGGTTTGGGGCCTNCGTCTGTCGGGGCTAAGGCTTGCAGATCGCCGGCAAACTTGTCCACCGATTGGGGGATGCTCCTCAATTCGGTCATGTCACCGCTGAAGTTTTGCAGAACCTGGTGTTCCTCGGATTGCAAACGGTTCAGAAAGCGGCGTAATTCCGCCCGAAAGCCCGGTGGTTCAACGCCCCGAATGACGACGGCCAGATAGCAATGCCGCCCATCCTGGACGATGATCCGCTGCTCGCCATATTGAATTTCATCCATCGGCTCCGTCAGTTCGGTGCGGTTGAAGGAGTCGTGCATGAAGCTGCGCACAGCGGTCAGCATGCCGCCGATGAGGTCGGAATCGAGGGACGCGTCGCTGCCGGCATGCGCCAGCAGTAGACCGGAACCGGACTGGATCAGAAACACCTCACGGACGCTGAAAGGGAGCGCGTCGCGCATCTCCAGATCGGCGGCGTCGACCCCGCGCAGGCGAGCCGAGGCGCGNCGCGCGGCGCGCGCCGGCCCAAAGCTCGACTTGAGCCGGGCGTCGATATTGCGCTGCAACTCGCGGAAGAACTCGCCGATGTAGCGTTGCGCCATCTCACCAATGATGGGGAAAAGCGCTTCCACCAGGCTTTGGCGCGAGTCGCGTATTTGCACCTGAATCGCTTCGCTCAGCACAGGGCTAACGGCATCCACCAGTTCGTCCCGCGAGCGACGCTCCTGGACGCGTATCGCGCCGGCCATGACCGAGCCCAGCGCNTCGGCCATCTCTTCGGGCGACTCTTCGGCTTTGTTGGCGATCACGTCGTCGATGTCGGCCGCCAGCATCGCCGTCTGCTCGCGGAGGCGCGCCTCGGCCGCGGCCATATCTGCCTGCAGGACGTCGAGACGCGCTTTCAGGGCAGCAATATCTGTCTCGAGGCGTGTTTTCTCGTCCTCTAGCTGGTTGATCCGCTCTATTTCCGCGGCAAAAAGAAGGCGTCGGATTGACGAAATGGAAGGTTCGTCACCCTGAGCGTGGCCCGGCAATTGATCAAGAGGGCCGGTTCCGGCAACNTCGTCCATGTGAGTGCCGGCGGCTATTCCTCTTCACTGGGTTGGACTGGGGTGGTCGTCGCGGCAGCCTGTAACCTGAGGCCGACCTCTTCGAGCATCTGGCCGAGATCGTGGCGAGAGGTCTTCTTGTCCTCCANCCAGGCGCTGATTGTCAGCAGTTCGGAGCGCAGGTCATCATCGCGGCGGCGCGCCTCTTCCTCGAGGACACGTAATCTCTCATGCATATCTTCTTGCATGCGATCTAGACGGGCTTCCAGCGTGTGGCGCGTGGTTTCCACCAACTCATGCAGATCGGCCGACATCTGGTCGAGGCGCTCNGCGANAATCTGAANTTCCTTGTCGACACGGCTGTTGGTTTCTTTCCGCAGCGCGACGGTTTGATCGGTCGCGGTTTTAGCGAGTGATTGGGCCCGCGTATCCTGCTCGCTTTTCAACTCCCGCCGAACCGTTTCCAAGCGGCTCTCCAGATCCGTGATCCGCCGCGTGAAATCGCGCGCCTGGTTGCCGAAAATGAGGTCTCTCAGGACTTCCAATTCCCCCGCGTTGTTCCCAATTCCCACAGGAAGCGAACCGGCCTCCACATTCGCGGCTTGTTGCTTGGCCATCTTAACCTCCTTACCTTACGTCAAGTGACCACATTATACAGTCAGGAAGTTAATCCTTCAATGGCGAATGGGATTGGCGAACCGCGTTGGCGGATCAATCAGAACTGCGCCGCCAAAGCCATTCCATTTCGTCGGCCGGCTCGGAGTCGGCATGGTGGTTGGCGGGCTGAGCCTCATCCGGTTCTTGATCCTCATAGCTGTCGAATCCGACTTGTGAAACATCATCGGGGACTACGTGTTCAGCGTCGAGGTCGGTCAGGACGTCGGCGGCCGGGGCTAGNTCATTTGCTGGATCGGTTTCATGGGGCGGCGCGGCCGGCGGCGGCACGCCGTCCGGATCGAAGCGCAACAGGGAGGCTTCCAGTTCCGCTTCGTACTCAGGCGAGTGCTCGCGCCGCGCGATTCGCAATCCGCGCCAGGTGCAGTTGCGACACGCGTACCGGTAGGCCGGCACGCCGATGAGGCCATAGTACCTGTCACTCGCATGTCGAGTCACGCGCACCAGCTCGCGTTCCATGCACTGAGGACAGCCGGTTCCAAACCACAACTGCTTGTTATTCACCAGCCGTCGACGAACAAGCGCGACGAAAAGGACAAACAACAACAATAGCGCCGCTCCCAACAGCCATACGTTGGCGCCGTTGATCAACCAGGAGATAACCGGNCGCATGCCGGGCAGCCGCGCCAGTCGCCGCAAGATCACCTGATCAAGGAACGGGAGGATCAGAACAGCAACCGCTGCAAGCGGCAGGATAATAAGGATTAGTTTTTCCACTGGCCGAATGCCACGCCAGGGAACAGGTTCGACTTTATTCACAACTCCAGACTCCGACGGTAATTTCCCACCACCCTGAATGGTAGTCATTGCCTCTTACAATTAACCTTAACCCTCTCACGTGTGGCTGAGCGCTCCATGTCGCAGATACTATCAACGCTGGTAGCGCACCGCTTATGAAGTTTGAATAATAAATTCGATTATATGTAGGGGCAGGTATTAAACCTGCCCCCTCTTCGCTACCGCTGCTGATGAGCGGTGCGGGCGGGTTACAAACCCACCCCCCTATCGAAAGCCCGTTTTATTCAGTGAAGTCCCAGCCGAAGTCCACGGTGAGCCGCTCCTCGCCCCCGGCCAGCCGGATCCCCAGGCGACCGGTGCCCGGCGCGGGCCAGGTCCAGTTGCCGGGGATCAGCAAGTCCACGTTTTCGGGGCTGAGCGCGTCAATTGCCACGCAATAGATGTCCGCGTCGAGCCCNTCGAATCGGTAGAGCCCTTCCGCGTCTGTCACCGCCGTGGCCAAGCGGTTGGCCGGCGTGGGCACGCCGCCTTCGGGGCACGCGCCGCGCCCGAGAATCACGGTAATGCCGGGCAGCGGCGCTTCGCTCGTGTCATACGTGCCATTGCCGCGGTAGAAGCCGCTCCCTTCCTCCGTCTCCACACAGCCACGGGATGCGGTGCCGTTGGTCAGGAAACAGACATCCTCCCACACGACCCCGCCGATGACCGANGAACCCGAGGTCGGTGGAGTGAACTCGGCCCCTTCCTCGACGACGATTTGTACCCAAAACGCGTCCTCAATGGCCCCATTGATACCGAAAACCGTCCCATCGGCGTCGCTCAACTGCCAGTTGCTNCGGTAGGTGCCCGGCGTTGCCGGNGCGGTGAGCGTGATTGACACGTCTTCCGTTTGGCCGGGGGCAACCGTGTTTTCCAGCTTCACGGTCGATGTGATCCCCATCGCGTCGCCACCGATAAAGGCCACGGCGTAGTCCTCTGTCCAGGGGCAGGTGCCGTTGTTCCGCAAACGCCAGGCGGCTTCGAACTCGGCTCCGGGCGGGAAGACAGTGTCGTCGGGAACCGTCAGGTCCTGAACAAACTCGAAACTGTCGGTGCAATTTTCGTCAACCTCTGGCGCGGGCAGGAACTGGAAGTCATAACCGAAGTTGATGTCCTCAAGCGCCGCGCCCTCCTCGAGGGTAATGGTGATGCTGTTGGTGCCGACGCCGTTGCTGAGCGGGAATGTCAGAATTCCCTCTTCCAGGACGGCCACATTTTCCTCATCGGCCGTGTCGAGGAACACGCAATAGGTGTCGGCGGTAACGTTGTCGAACCGGTACGAGCCCGATTCATCAGTCGTGGCAACGATTTCGTCACCTTCGGTGGCTGTGGTGCAATCTCCGGCCAACAGGCGTACGTTCACGCCGGGTATGCCGGGCTCCCCTTCGTCGAATTCGCCGTTGGCTTGTAGCGTGTCACCTGATTGAGCGACCACGCATCCTTCGGCCGGCGTGGCTCCTTCGGCCGCCGCGCCGGTCTGGGTGCAGAGATCATGCCACACCAGACCGCTGATGCCCGGCTCGGTCTGGATGGCGGCGCCCGCGCCGGTTGTGGCGTCATCGAGGAGTACATTGTCGACGTCCAAAGTAAAGGAGCCTGGCACGCCATTCACCAANACGTTGTAGGTTCCAGCGGTCAACCCGACGACGTCGAGCGGGATCGATTGCTCAAACGGCACGAGGGCCTGGGTGCAGTTCGCGGCAGGCTGGCGAAGGGTGGTCAGAGCCACGCGGAACGTGTCATCCGTGCGTTGCGTGATGATCTCGTCGATCTGGGTACACGAGTCGGGCAAATCGCCGCGAGCGGTAACGTTGACCTGAACCGGAAATGATTCCAGGATCAGCACATCGACGCTGTTAACGGCCGCCTGCCCGCGCACCGGTTCAGTGGAGCCGATAGTCGGTTGCGCCGTGGGGGCGGCCGTCGGCGTGGCGGCCGTTTCGCCCGCGGATGAATTGCACGCGACCAGAACGGCGAGCGCGCAGGCCATGATCACCAGTAACCCTTGCCGATAGACAGGGGTTGGCCTTATTGGATTNTTCTTACTCATACTTTTTCTCCTCCAGAGTTCAAACACCGCCTCCGTTGATCATGATGCCGCCGGCCGCGTGGTGGGGTGTCGATAAGCAGAATTCATATCCCGATCTTTTTGACACTTTTAATATTACGACTGGGCAGCACCTTCTTGCCGCCAGTCCCGCATTTGATGTTCGGCACATTATACAGAGGTGTCTCCCTATAGCCGACCGCTCCCATGCAAACATTATAATTGGCCGGTGCCAGGGAATCGTTGCTGAGGCCCCGCGGCGCAACTGGGATAGGTGGCCTGCGGACATCTATACANGCGCGCCGCCCGCCGCCGATTGCCGTTGTGTCGGTTGAAATATGGGTCGTGTGGGGATGGTTGCCGGTCGGCAACCCACTATCGCGGGATTGCTCCATATGAATGAGCGCGCATTGTAGCACATTGGACCGCTGCCGGGCAGGGCTCCGGCGCTGTCCGGCATGAGATCAGCTTTCTCCCTCGCGAATAATGGCCATGACCTGATCGAACAACGCGCCATTGGTGGCGATGGCCTCGCCGCTGAAAATCGTGGGGATGCCCTTCCAGTCGGTGAACGTGCCGCCCGCTTCTTCGAGAATCACCTGCAATGGTCCGCAATCCCAGATGGCCATGACCGGATCAAGCATGACCTCCGCCCGCCCGGTGGCGACAAGCGCGTAGCCATAGGCGTCGCCCCAGGTTCGCTGGATGTAGGTGGCGGCGATGAGGCGTTGGAAGGCATCACTCCGGCCATAGCCGGCGAACGTGTTCAGGTCGCTGGCCAGCAAGACGGCATTGCCGAGGTCGTTAACAGTTGAGACGCGTGCCGGTCGGCCGTTCCAATAGCAGCCGCGGCCGCGCGCGGCGTACACCATCTCGTTTAGAGCGGGAAAGCCCATGACCCCNAGGAGAGGTTCGTTGTCTTTCACCAGNGCCAGGAGAACGGCATAGATTGGCACACCATGAACGAACGACTTTGTGCCATCGATGGGATCGATGATCCAAGTGTAGCCACTGTCGCCGGCGTTACCCGCGGCGTGGCCGTACTCCTCGCCGATGAGCGCGTGGTCGGGCCAGCGCGCATTGATGAGCTGGCGCAGCTTTTGTTCGGCCTCCCGATCGGCGATGGTGACCGGCGAATTATCGGCCTTGCGCTCGGCCCGCGTGCCGGTTTGGAAATGGCCCAGCGTGATGCGACCCGCCTGCCAGGTCGCGTCGAGGGCGAAATCGAGCAGTTCGTCGACTGTGGGTTCGGCGGTGGTCATGGGCCAATTCTACTCCTGGATGACGACCATGCGCTTGCGATGGGCTGCCCGATAGCGCTGCAACGTCGTGCCGTCCGTCTCGAGGAACGGCAGGGGCAGGAACGCGCCGATGGTGAAGATGAGCGAATTTTCCAACGCGAAGATAGAGGCGATCATGAACGCCAGGCGACTGAAGGGGCGCACCAGCGCGGCTAAAATACCAGCAGCGATGGTTAGCGCGGCGCTGGCCCTTGGCCCGCCGAGGGCACGCTCGACGTGTATTTGCGGAGGTAGCTCGGGTTCGCTGGCCGGGTAGACAGACGTGCCCAATACCCCCCACAGGTGCACGCCTTCCATGGGGTAGCCGGTCTGCTCGGCGGCGCGGGCATGGCCCAACTGGTGCCACATCTCGGCGACGAAGTGGAGGGTAGCAGCCAGCAATCCTCCGGTTGCCGCGGCCCCAGGCCTCAACCGGAACAGCTTCGCGCCCAGGAAGCTGAACACTGCCCACAGGAGAAGAAATCCTCCCGCGGCCGAGGGCTCGGCGGTTATGTCGAGCTTGCCAACCTTGCCTAGGGGAACCCGGTCATTCATCAATTCACTCGCTTGGCGTACATCACGCCGGGCGTGGGTATGTCAGGAATATATTCTCAAGCACGAGGCGCGCGTTGGCNTTCTGCCCCAGGTGTCGCAGGGCTGCCTCCGTCTGCGCCAAAGACGCCAGCACTTCGGCCCGCGGCCAGCGGTCGGACAAATCGTGGAGAATCTCGGACTCATCCACGTTGCTGATGAGTTCGTTGGCCTTGCGACCGTAAGCCATCAACGCCAGATCGCGCCACCAGCTTAACCACGTTCGCAGCAGTGGGGGCAGAGCGTCCGTTTTGCGAGCCAATGACTCGGCCAGCGAGAACCGTGCCACGAGTGATCCGTCGAGCGCCTTGTGAAGCGTCTCCAGTTGGGCTCGTCTATCGTGGAGTATAGCCGGCTCCTGATGGGCGCGAACTGCCCAGCCCAGCCGGCCATCGGCCAGATGGGCCAGCAGGTTCGCCTCATCGGGCTTCACCTGGTGCCGGGTCATTAGCGTCTCTTCGATCAAATCGGCTGGAACCGGCCGCAAGCTGATTGTCCGGCAGCGTGAGTTGATGGTCGGCAGTAGCGTATCGCTGTCGGTGGCGGTCAGGACAATGATGACGTTGTTCGGCGGCTCTTCAAGCGTCTTCAGGAAGGCGTTGGCCGCGTTAAGATTGGCGGTGTCGAATCGCTTCAGGATGGCTATCTTGTAGCGAGCCTCGTAGGCTGAGAGGCTCAAGTCTTGCTGGAGCCGCCGAATCTGCTCGATCTTGATCGACATCGCACCCCGATCACTTACTTCGGGAAGAATGATGCGCACGTCAGGGTGCTTGTCGGTTTGGGTGAGCTGGCAGGAGCGGCATTCACCGCACGGGCGCTGACCGATCTCGGCCGTGCAGTTCAGGGCCTGGGCGAATGCCCGCGCCAGGGTCATCTTGCCGATCTGGTCCGGCCCGGTAATCAGGTAGGCATGGCCGGCGCGGTCGTGCAGGATGGAATTGGCCACAAGCCGCACAGCCCAATCATGGCCGACAATCTTCCGCCAGCCCGGCGCGAGCGTGTTCATGCCGAGATTGTACCCCGGCCAGAAAAAAGACGAAAATGATCGCTCTGTTATAATCGCGGCATGGACCCACTGCTTATTTCCGGAGAAAACCTTCGCATCGATGATGTGGTAGCGGTCGCCAGAGGGCGAAAGGTGGCCCTAGATCCGNCGGCCGAGCCGCGTATGGAGCGATCGCGCGCCGCGGTCGACCGGCTCGTTGCCGAAGGGCNAATAGTTTATGGCATCACTACCGGCTTTGGTCGCTTCAAAGATCGGCTGATCTCGCCCGACGAGGTGCGGCAGCTCCAGCTCAACCTGGTTCGTAGCCACGCGGTCGGCGTTGGCCCCGACCTGCCGGACGAGGTCGTTCGGGCCATGATGCTGGCCCGGGCCAACACCCTGGCCCTCGGTCATTCGGGCGCGCGCCCGAGCATCGTCCGCCTGCTGGTGGATATGCTCAATGCCGACATCGCGCCGCGCATCCCCGCCCAAGGCTCGTTGGGAGCCAGCGGCGATCTGGCTCCGCTGGCCCACCTGGCACTGGTCGTCATTGGCGAGGGGNAAGCCAGAGTAGACGGCCGCCTGATCCCCGGCGGCGCGGCGCTGGCGGCCGCGGGTCTGAAACCAATTGAGCTGGAGGCCAAAGAGGGGTTGGCGTTGCTCAACGGCACGGCCCTGATGGTCGGCATGGGGGCTTTGCTCGTGCGGCGGGCGATCAACCTGGCCCTGACAGCCGATATCGCCGCTTGCCTTTCGCTGGAAGCGCTGCACGGCACCGATCGCGCCTATGACCCGCGCGTCCATGCGCTGCGGCCGCACCCCCGCCAGATCAACTGCGCCGATTTCCTGCGCCGCGTGCTGGCCGGGAGCGCCTTTTTGCGCCGAGATGACCCGAACAACGTGCAGGACCCGTACACGCTTCGCTGCGTGCCCCAGGTTCANGGCGCGGTGCGCGACTCTATCGCCTANGGTCAATGGGTGATCGATATCGAGTTGAACACCGTCAATGACAATCCAATCATATTCGTCGATGACGAGGGCCACATCGACGTGGTGTCCGCCGGCAATTTTCATGGGGAGCCAGTCGCGCTGGCGATGGATTACGCCGCGCTGGGACTGACGGAGTTGGGCAATATGAGCGAGCGNCGTTGCGCCCGCCTGGTCGATGCCGACAGCAACGGCGGCGTGCTGCCGATGTTCCTNACGGCCCGCGGAGGGCTNGAGAGCGGCATGATGATGGCCCAGTACACAGCCGCGGCGCTGGCGTCGGAAAACAAGGTGCTGGCTCATCCCTCGAGCGCCGACACGATACCGACCAGCGCCAACGTGGAAGACCATGTCAGCATGGGCGCGGCAGCCGTGCGCCACGCGGGCATGATCCTCGATCATGTGGAAACGATCGTCGGGATTGAACTGCTCCTGGCAGCCCAGGGAATCGACTTTCGCCTGAGGGAAATGGGCATAACCCCCGCGGAATTGGGCGAGGGGACGGGCGTCGCCTATCGGCTGATCCGCGAGCGCGTGCCGTTCCTGGAGACGGACGTGGCCCTGGCCCCGCTTATTGAGGAGGTGCGGCAGTTGGTGAGCAGCGGCGCGATCAAGCGGGGCGTCGAAGAACGCCTGGGACTGGAGTAGCGTCCCCGGCTAAACCTTCGGGCTGGAAAGGTCTTACGAGAAAGTCGTGCCGTTGATGATGAGTCGGAAATGGAAGCCCAGGAACTCGGCCGCCTGCTTCACCATNACCATCCGATCGAGAAATATCTCGAAATACTCGATCACCTGGGCGAAGCTGGTGTCGATTGTGAGTTCCAGGCTGATGACCTTGCCGGGGGCGTCGACGACCACCTGGCTTTTGGTCGTGGCGTAATTCACGCGGTCGTGGATGTCGAAGTCCTCAAATGATTCGGCCTGAACGCGGCTGCGGTGGACGTCGGCCTTATCAGCGATGTTGAGCGCGGCCGAGACCGGCGTCGTGGCGTAGCCGCGCTCCTCCTCGTGATTGCCGATGGCGTTGGCAATGAGGGCGCATTCGTCCAGCGGCAATCCCAGGCGGGAGAGAGCGCGCAGAGCGATCAGACTGCCGCTTTGGGCGTGGCCCTCGCGATGAATCGTGTTGCCGATGTCGTGGAGATAGCCGGCAATGGCCGCCAGCTCGGCGATGCGCTCGGGGTGGTCGGCCTGGAGCAGGATGCTCCGGGCGGTTTCGGCGACGAGGGTGGCGTGGCGGGTGCTGTGTTCGGTGTAGCCCAGAGCGCGCAGGTACTGATTCGCGTAGTCAATCAGGACGCTTACTTCCTCATCCTTACGCACTTGTTCCAATGTAACCATACAGAAAACCTTCCTCCGGAAATACTTGGCCGTAACCTGCCACGTGGATGGCGTCGAGGTACAATTCAATCAGGTTTGCATCTATTCTAAACCTACCGCGCGTCGCGGCAAAGTTAGGGCCACGGCGCGAGAAGATCTATACAAGAGGTTTGACATGGAAGATGTCGTGATCATTGACGCCGTGCGGACGGCCATCGGCCGCCATGCCGGCGGTTTGTCGGATGTACGGCCAGACGATATGGCCGCGCTGGTCATCAAGGAGCTCGTGGCGCGAACTGGCATCGATCCGGCCGAGGTGGAGGAAGTGTATTTCGGCTGCGCCAATCAGGCCGGCGAAGACAATCGCAACGTGGCCCGCATGGGGGCGCTGCTGGCCGGGTTGCCCCACTCGGTGGGTGGGGTGACGATGAACCGGCTGTGCGCCAGCGGCCTCAACGCCGTGAACCAGGCCGCGCGGGCCATTCGCAGCGGCGAGGGAGAGGTCTACATTGCCGGCGGCGTGGAGAGTATGACGCGCGCGCCCTACTCGCTGCCCAAGAACAGCCGCGCCTTCGGCCCTTCGGGCAATGTGACCGCCTGGGATACGACGTTGGGCTGGCGCTATCCAAACCCGAAGATGGAAGCGCTCTTCCCGCTGGAAGCCATGGGCGTGACGGCCGAGAACATCTACGAGATGAGCGCGGCCGGCGAAATCGCCGGCGGCGTCATCAGCCGCGAGGAGCAGGATGCCTTCGCCCTGGAAAGCCAGCGCCGGGCGATGGAGGCCATCAATCGTGGCTATTTCAGCAAGGAGATCGTACCGGTGGTTTTCCCGCAGCGCAAGGGGGATCCGATCGTCTTCGAAACGGACGAGCATCCGCGCATCCGCCAGTCAGGCGACGGCTACGTCCTCGACACAAGCCTGGAAACGCTGGCCAAGCTAAAGCCGGCTTTCCGCCAGGGCGGCACGGTGACGGCCGGGAACGCCAGCGGCCTGAATGATGGCGCGGCGGCCGTCCTGGTGATGTCGGCCGGCCGGGCAGAGGCGCTGGGCCTGAAGCCTGTGGCCCGCTGGCTGGGCTCGGCCGCGGCCGGGGTGGACCCGCGCACGATGGGCCTCGGCCCCATCCCGGCCACCCGCAAGGCGCTGGATCGGACCGGGTTGACCATCGAGGACATCGATCTGATTGAATTGAACGAGGCGTTCGCCGTGCAGGCTCTGGCGGTCATGCGCGAGCTAAGGCTGCGGCCGGAGATCACCAACGTCAACGGCGGAGCCATCGCGCTGGGCCATCCGTTGGGCTGCTCCGGCGCGCGAATTCTGACGACCTTGTTGCANGAGATGAGGCGTCGCCGGGCGGCCGGCGAGTCCATGCGCTATGGCCTGGCGACCTTATGCGTCGGCGTGGGGCAGGGCGAGGCGACGGTCGTCGAATTGATCTAGGCGCAGCCGCCGGCCTCTTGTTGTCCAACGCGTGAAAGGAAATAGAGGTCGCCGGGTTTGATGCCCGGCGGCCTCTATTCGTTTTCGGAGAGAGCCAGTTGAACGGCAGCGTAGGCGTCGATCAGGCCGTAGCCGTAGACATTGCTGGGCATTTCATCAGAGTCCCCACAGGAAAACTCTCCGGGCAAACCCTCGAGCGGCGCGGCGGTTTGGGTCAGGATGCGCTCGGTGGCGTCGATGTCGCCGATGAGCGAGGGGACGGCCGACCACAGCAAAGCCACGACGCCGGCGACGTGGGGGCCGGCCATCGACGTGCCGTCGTTGAAAGCGTAAGTCCCGCCCGGATAGGCCGACAGGACATTAACGCCGGGCGCGACGACGTCGGGCTTGGTCCTCCCGCTGCCGTCGGCCAGCACCGGCCCGCGGCTGCTGAACGGGGCCATGGCCCCGAATTCGTCGATCGCGCCAACGGTAAACACGTCGTCGTAGAGGCTGATCGGNGCCTGGACAGTGCTACAGGCGCTGCCGTCGTTGCCGGCCGAGGCCACAACAAACACGCCCGCCGCCCGCAAGGCCCGCGCCGCCGGCAGCAAGGAAGTCGGGTCGCACCCCTCTATTTCCGGGCAACCCCAGGAGTTGTTGAGCACGTGCGCGCCGAGTTCCGGCCGGCCGTCGTTGAAGGCATCGCCGGAACGAGGGAAGGGAGNCAGGTTGAACTGAAGACAATCCAGGTAGCGTGGCGCGTTGCCCAGGTTGCGGCCCAGATTGACGCAGCCGATCCAGGCGGCATCCGGGGCCACGCCGACCGTGCGGCCCAGAACGGAGCCCAGGGTGTGGGTGCCGTGGCCGCCAATATCAGTGGGCGAGGGTGAGTGGTTCCACGGATCGTACCAGTTGTAATCGTCGCCGGCCGGGCCTTCGGGTAGCACCCCGCGGTATTGAGCGCNTAATTCGGGGTGAGTGCCATCGACGCCTGAGTCACTCTGACCGATGACGATGCCCGCGCCTCGCGTGTCGAATTGTTCCCACACCTGGGGCGCGCCGATATCGACCAGGTTCCACATGGGCGCTTCGGGCGCGGCGGCGCTGCCGGTCGTCAGCGGCGGTTGCTCGGGCAAGGGGCGCAGTTCCGGGCTGATCAGGATCCGGTCGACTTCCGGCCGGGATTCAAGCCACCAGCGCAACAGCGGCCCGGCGTCAACTTCCAGCGCATTCACCAGATAGTAAGGCTGGTAGTCGATGCCCACCGTGTCGAGCGCGTGGCGAATTTCGGTCTGCGTGAATTCGGCGTGGGCGGTCAATTGCTCGTAGACCTGCTGGCGTCGTTCCAGAGGGTCAGTCACGCTCGCCGCGGCCGAGAGATCGGCCTGTTCGCTCAGGATGACGTAGAGCCGCTCGCCGTGCCAGCCCGGCTGCCCCCAAAACACGTAGACGGCCGCCAGGCCCGCCAGCCCGGCCACGGCGGCCATTGCCGGCAGCGCCCGACCGCCATTGACGTTGGGCGTCAGCCAGACGATGATCGCCAGCGCCAGGGCAATCCCCAGACCCATCACGCTGGCAAAAAATGCGTAGTAACCGACATCCCGCGACCCCAGGTTGAGGATGAGGGCCAGCTCTTCGGGATCGAAGAAGATTAACGGCACAGCGACGACCAGCGCGATCAGCAGCGCGGCTTGTGGCCAGATCGCCGGTTCTGGCCCTTGTCCTCGCCGGGCGACCGCCGCCACCAGCCAGCCCAACCCGGACAGCAAGACCAGCAGCACCAGTTGCTGCCCATTGTGGCCGAACGCGGCGCCCATGATCATCAGGGTTATGCTTGTCGCCAGTCCGGCGATAAAGAAGGGCAGCGGCGCTTTCCCTCGTTGTTGGTTGACGTGGGGCCAAAGGGTTCGGCGCAGGGTCGCCGCNGCGGACAGACCGAACAATGTCGCCGCGGCCAGATTCAAGACAGTATCCAGCCACGACCCCAACGCCCCCCACAGCACCCACGGCCAGGTGATGAGCGCCGCCAGGAGAAGCGCCGGCCACATCGATCCGGCCTGGTGCGGCGCTCGTGTTTCCTCAGGGCGTCGCGTGATTCTAAGAAACAGCAGGTAAGCCAGCGCGCCGGCCATTTGCAACAATGCCGCCAACTGCGCCGCGGCCGACGGCGCAAGCTGTACGGGCAGCATGGCCAGCGCGAACAGGCCCGCCAGCGACCACGCCTGGAAGACGGCCCGCGTGCGCGGGGTTTTGACGGCTGCGGCCAGCAGCAGTGAAGGCAACAACACTATCGCCGCCAGCGCCCCCTGCGCGATGAGCCATGTACTTCGGCTGAATGTTGCGCCGCTGACAATGGTAAATTGCTCGGCCATCCACACGGCCGGGTACATCAGGATCAGCAGTCCACCAAAGATAGCCGCCAGAAGCAGGATTGGTGCGATCGCCGCATTGCTGCCGGCCGCGCTCTGTGTCTCGGCCGTCGGTACGTTGTTATTCATANATCAGATCGGTTCGGCGGAGGCTATNCANCCGGCGCNAACCCATTATCGGCNATTACCTGGCTATACCACAAGGCGCTGTCCTTGGGGATGCGCTGCTGGGTTTCATAGTCCACCCAGACGATGCCGAAGCGCTGCTGGTACCCCTTGGCCCACTCGAAGTTATCGAACAGTGACCACACGAAGTAGCCGGCCAGCGGCACGCCGTTTTGCATGGCGCGGTGGGCGGCGGCAAAGTGGTCGCTCAGGTAGTGGAGCCGGCGAATATCGGGCACGCGGCCGCTTGCNTCCGGCCCGTCCATGAAACTGGTGCCGTTTTCGGTGATGTAGATTTTCGGCGGGTTGTATTCGAAGTAAAGGCGATTGAGCAGCTTGTAGAGTCCGTCGGGATAGATTTCCCAGTAGATCGGCTCCCACACGCCAGTGTGCATGTCGCACTTGGGTAAATCGGGGAAGTGAGTCTGGGGCCAGTTGTCGGCCGCGGTGCTGTCGCGGACGATGCGGCGCGTGTAGTAATTCACGCCGAGGAAGTCGAGCGGCGCGGCAATGGCCTCGAAGTCGCCGGGCTTGATGAACTCCATGCCATTGGGGAAGTGAGGCTCATAGTGGGCCACGATGTCGGCCGGGTAGTGGCGGCCGAACAGGGCGCTCATAAACCAGCGGTTATACGTGCCNTCCTCGACGCGGGTCTTGCGCCGNTCGGCCGGGCTGCCGGAGGCCGCTTCCATCGGCTCGAAGTTCAGCGTGATGCCGACTTCGCTGCCAGGGCTGTTCGCGCGTATGACCGGCACGGCCCAACCATGGGACAGCAGCAGGTGGTGGGAGGCGCGAACGGCGGCGGCCGTGTCGCGCCAGCCGGGGGCGTGCTCGCCATACTGATAGCTGAGGACGCTGGCGCACCACGGTTCGTTGTGGGTGATCCAGTGCTTCACCCGATCGCCTAGATGGCGGGACGTAGCTTCAGCGTATTCGACAAACGCCTCGGCCGTCGAGCGCTCCGGCCAGCCGCCTTCGTCCTGCAGGGCCTGGGGCAAGTCCCAATGGTAAAGGGTTACGACGGGCATGATGCCCGCCTCGAGCAACCCGTCGACCAGGCGGCTGTAGAAATCGAGTCCGGCCGGGTTCACCTTCCCGCGGCCGGCCGGCAGAATTCGCGGCCAGGAGATCGAGAAGCGGTAAGCCTGCAGGCCGAGTGACTTCATCAGGGCGATGTCTTCCGGCCAGCGGTGGTAATGGTCGCAGGCCACATCGGCCGTGCTGGCATCGATCACGTGGCCCGGCGTGTGGGTGTAGCGGTCCCAGATGGATTCACCCTTGCCGTCCTCATTCCAAGCGCCTTCGATCTGGTAGGAAGATGTCGCCGCTCCCCAGATAAAATCCTTCGGAAAGGAAAGAAAATTGGACATGGTACTCCTTGTATTGAGCCCGCGCTCTGACAGTGGATAGGCCGCGGAAGCGCGACCGGGTTGCGGACACTTGCGCTGTTGAAAAGTAGCTGCTTCAGCCTGAGCCTTCGATCGTACGCGAATCGTACCGATCGGCAACCAAAATGGCGGCGTCCTCGAGGCTATCCCGAAATCCAATTATGGGACGGAGGAACCCAGAGCACGCGGAGGGCAGACGCGGAGCATGCCGAGTGGCTCAGGCATATGGACAAGAGCACGTTTGAAATAACGGGAGGCGTCCAACGCTCATTTGNCTAACCTTTAATCGCATGCGCTCGCTGCCACGCCGCGAGGGTGGGACGACCTCCGGTTGCCAACGTAAAAAAATTGAAAGGAGGGGGCGGCGAGGTTGGAGAGAACAAATCTTTGCCGTTATACTAACTCACTGGAAATCTCAATGGACCCTCTACGCTTGCTCGACATTCTGGACGCCCATCTCTCCGACGAGGAGATGAGCGTCCTGTGCCGCCAGTTCGGCGTGGTCTTCGACGCGTTTTCCGGTGAGTCGAAGCGAGACAAGGCGCGCGAATTCATGGGCTTTGTCCAGAGGCGAGGGCGCATGGAAGGCCTGACCGAGGCGATAATCGCCCTGCGGCCGGACTTGACTGAGGCAGTCGCCGCATTGTATGCCGGCAAGGATCAAGAACTATCCTGGCTGGATCAGGTCGCGGGCGGCACGGGGCAGTCGCTTGATTCAGGCCTTACCTGGCGCTGGGCGATCTCTTCGGCCGGCCGCCAGCCTCCCGCGTCGGTTGATACCGGTGGCAGCGGAANGCCCGAAGATGGAGACGNGCCATTGCCCGATCCACCCGTGAATCCCTATACGCCCGGGGCGCGCGTGGCCGACGAGCTGATGTTTTTCGGCCGCGAGACCGAAACGGAGCAGGCGATGGCTCTGCTGGCCGACGGCCGCCACGTGGCCGCAGTCGGCCATCGCGGGTTTGGAGCTTCATCGTTCCTGGCCCACGTTTCGCGGGCGGCCGGGNCGGCGTCGGGGGCCCTGGTCGCGTACATCGATCTGAAAGATCCCGCCCATTACACGCCCGCCGGCCTCTTCAACGCCATTTGGACGCAATGGTGGGAGCGTGTCCGGCCGGGCAACAGCGCGGCCGTGCGCTCGCTGGCCGAATTTGTGACCGCCGTTCGCAAGCTCAATGCCGCCGGCTTCCGCCCGGCGCTGTTCCTGGACGAACTGGAACAACTGACCTGGCGGCCGGGCGTGTTCGATGACGCTTTCTTCGCCGCTTTTCACGAGCTTGGCCGCGAGGGTCTGGTGACCTACGCGACAACCGCCCATTCGGCGCCGGCCGACTTGATGGCCCAGGCGGAATTAACGTCCGACTTCTTCGACCTTTTCCAGACGGTGAACGTGGGGNTGCTNGATGAGAAAGCCGCGCGCGATCTACTGGTGGTTCCCATCCGGCGNGCCGGCCTGAATGTGCCCGACGGCGCCGAGGAGTATCTCTACCTCCACGCCGGCCCACACCCCTTCTTCTTGCACCTGGCCGGCTTGTACTTTTTTGAAGCATTGGCCGGCGGCAACTATTCACGCGGCGAGGTCATTCGCCGGTTTGAGATCGCCGCCGAACCGTTTTGGCAGGAGTTGTGGGACTCACTATCGCCGCTGGCTCAGTCACACTACCCCGCCGGCCCGACCGGTTTGGCCGTCGACACGGGCATGGGCAGCCGGCAGTTGAGAAAACTGGCGAATCGGGGGCTGGTCATCGCCGATGAGGGCAAGTTTCGGCCGTTCAGCGACGGTTTTGCCCGCTGGCTGGCACGCCTGCAGGCCGCCCTGGAAGCGGCAGCCGCGGTCGCGGCTACCCCTCTCTAGGCCGCTCGCCAGCGATCGCGATCCGGGCCAGAGTGGCGCAGGCCAGCCGGATGAGATCGCTGGCTGCCAACTCGAGGCCGAACATCAAATCGCCGGTGCTGATATTCACCAAGCGNCAGCGGGCGATGGTCTCATCGAAAACCACCGGGACGTCCTCAGGCATCCCCAGGGGATTAACCGCGCCGCGCGGGTAGCCGGTGATGGCCACTATCTCCTCGTCGCCGGCGAACGTTAGGCGCTGCCAATCGCCGGGCAAGATCCGGCGGACGGCGCGGTGGTCCAGCTTATCCGGACCGAGCACGCAGGCCATCACATAGCGGCCGCGGCCCGTCTCACGCAGCAAGATGGATTTGACCATTTCCTCGATGACGACCCCGCGTTGAGCGGCGGCCTCGGCGACTGTGAAGACCGGCTGGCTGTGCGGCAGCAGGGTGTAGTCGATGCCCATGCGCTGCAGGAGGCGTATGGCCTTGGTGTTGACGGATGGCGGCTTCTCCATGTCGTTCAAATTAGCATACCACTGATCCAGATAAATCACCCCTGCAAGCATGCAAATCCCGCGATCATGATAGAATTCGTCCTTGTTGCGCGTCCGGGCCATGCGGCTGAGACNGGAGCGAAACCGGGCAGAAGGCAGCGCTCTATGCTGGTGATTGAAAAGTTCTTTGAGGGCTATGAGGAGGCCCGCCCCCTCTTCGACGCGCTGTGCGGCGTGATTGCCGGGCTAGGCCCCTCGGAGATGCGCGTCACGAAAAGCCAGATCGTCTTTCGTCGGCGCGTCGGTTTTGCCTGGGCCTGGGTACCGGCGCGGTATTTGCGCGGGCGGGCCGCGCCGTTGGTGCTGACGGTCGCCCTACGCCGTCNGGATGACTCTCCTCGCTGGAAGGAAATCGTCGAGCCGGCGCCGGGGCGATTCACCCACCATCTAGAACTTTTCTCGATTGAGGAAATCGACGAGGACGTGCGGGGTTGGTTGAGCGAGGCATGGGCGGCGGCCGGATAAATTAAAGTTTCAGGTGGGATGAGGATATATGAAACACGCGGTCAGTATTAGCCTGGGCTCTTCCAAGCGCAATTCCTCAGTCGAATTGGAACTGTTGGGCGAGCGCGTACGCATCGAGCGCATCGGCACGGATGGCGATATGGCCCGCGCNACCGAGTTGTATGGCGAGTTGGATGGCAAAGTTGACGCCTTTGGCGTCGGCGGCACGGACCTCGGNCTGACAGTCGATGACAAGTATTACCGGCTGCATTCTGTCGCCCCCTTGGTGCGCCATGTCCGGCAGACGCCGGTGGTGGACGGCTCNGGTCTAAAAAACACCCTNGAGCGCGNCGTCGTGCCTTACATGGAGGCACAAATCGGGCCGCCGCGACCGCGCCGCGTGCTGATGACCAGCGGCGCGGACCGCTGGGGCATGTCGATGTCATTCATGGAAAACGGCTACGAGGGGGTGTTCGGCGACTTGATGTTTGGTCTGGGGCTGCCCATTCCCCTGCGCTCGACGGCGGCCATCAAGCGCGTGGCAGCGCTCCTCTTTCCCGTCGTAACGCGCTTGCCCTTTGAATGGCTCTATCCCACTGGAGAAAAGCAGGAAATAAATACGCCGAAATTCGGCCGGTGGTATGAGTGGGCGTCGGTCATCGCCGGGGATTGCCACTTCATNAAGCGTTTCATGCCCGCGCGGCTCGACGGCAAAATCATCTGCACCAACACGACCACGCCCGAAGACGTGGCCATCTTTCGGGAGACCGGCGCGCGCTATCTGGTCACGACGACGCCACGCCTGGAGGGCCGCTCCTTTGGCACAAACATGATGGAAGCCATGCTCGTCGCCGTCAGCGGCAAGGGGCGCCGGCTGACCGACGCCGAATTGGGCGACCTGATCGAACGGCTGGATTTCCATCCCAATATTCAGCAACTAAACCATTAAGGGTGGCGAACGGTCGCCGCCAAAAAATATTTTTGAAAGCGCAATTGGAGTTCATCACATGGCGATGATCGATTGGAACGAATACCACGCNCTGGTGCAAAAACGGGTGGCCGAGATCGGCCGCACCAGTCCCGATATCATCCGTGGCTACCGGATGACCAGCAACGCCGGCAACAACGCTGACCTGCTCGGGCCGAAGGTGCGCGAGCTCATATCCCTGGCGGTGGCCGTCACGGCGCGCTGCGACGGCTGCATCGTCATCCACACCGAGGCGGCCTTGAAGCACGGCGCGACCAGGGAAGAGATCGTTGAAGCGCTGGGCGTGGCCGTCGCCGTTAACGCCGGCGCGGCGCTCATCTACTCCGGGCGGGTGTTAGACGCGGTCGAGGTCAAAATGGGGAGCGAGGCCGGCGAAACCAGAGCTGATTAAAGCGGCGGCCATGCTTCCACTTGCGCCCGCTCGTNGCGAGAAAAATCGGCGCTTGACTTCTAGGTAGCCGCACGGCTGATAGGCCACTCGCGGTCGGGCCCGTAGGTGGCGGCCTTGGCCGGCCGGGAAAATAATCTGGTGGAGGGACAATGAACGACGTTGAACAACTGCTCGGCGATCTGGTTGCGCTCAATTCGGTTAACCCTGATCTTGTGTCCGGCGCTCCCGGCGAGGCAGACATCGCCGCCTTTCTCGCTCGCTGGCTGGAGTCGGCCGGGCTGGAGGTCGTGGTGGAAGAGGTTCGACCCAGACGGCCAAACGTCATCGGGATTGCCCGTGGAACGGGCGGCGGCCGGACGTTGCTGCTCAATGGCCATATTGACACGGTCGGCGTCACTGGCATGGAACAGCCCTTTCAACCGCGAGTCGAAAACGGCCGACTGTATGGTCGGGGCGCGTATGACATGAAAGGCGGGCTGGCCGCGTGCATGGTCGCCGCCGCCCGGGCCCGGCGTCACGATCTGCGCGGCGATGTCATTGTGACGGCTGTCGCTGACGAGGAGTATGCCGGGCTGGGGACGATTGCCGTGGCCGGACGATACTGGGCCGATGGCGCCATCGTTGCCGAACCGACGGAGTTGGAACTTGTCATCGCCCACAAGGGGTTTGCCTGGTTCGACGTGGAGACGTTCGGCGTGGCGGCCCACGGATCGCGGCCGCACCTGGGAGTCGACGCGATCGCCAAGATGGGCCATTTTCTCGTCGCGCTGGATCGTTTCGGACACGAGTTGGCCGCCCGCGCGCCCCACCCCTTGCTCGGCTCTCCTTCTATCCACGCCTCGCTCATTCAGGGTGGGCAAGAGATGTCGAGTTATCCCGACAGGTGCGTTCTGTCGGTCGAACGGCGAACCGTGCCGGGAGAGACGCTGGCCCAGGCGCAGGCGGAGCTCCAAACCATCGTCGACGCGCTCCACAGCGCCGACCCGGCGTTCGTCGCCGCCATCCGTCCCGGGCTGGAACGCCAACCGCTGGAGACGCCCGCCGACGCCGCCATCCTCGCGACGACGCGAGAGGCCATCGAGCAGGTGACGGGCCGCCCTTGCGTGCCGGGCGGGGTTTCTTTCTGGACGGATGCAGCGTCCTTGTGGCAAGCGGGCATCCCAACTGTGCTGTTCGGGCCGCTGGGCGCGGGTGCGCATGCGGCCGAGGAGTGGGTCGATCTGGCGAGCGTGAACCAGTGCGCGGAGGTTTACCTGGCCACGGCGCTGGCATTTTGCCGCTAGTGGAGACGACGGCGACCATGGCCATCGATGAGCTGAAGTCCCGCTGGCAACGCGCTTGGGCGAGGGTGGCCACCGCTTCCGAGGAGGAGGCGGTGTTCGACTCACTTATTGCGCGGTATGCTGAGCCGCACCGCGCATATCACAATCTCGACCACATCCGGGATTGCTTGCGCTGGCTAGACAGGGCAAGCCGGACAGTGGAGCAAGTAGAATTAATCGAACTAGCCATCTGGTTCCACGATGTAATTTACGATCCGCGCCGCAACGACAACGAGGAGCGTTCGGCCGAATGGGCCGAAANGGCTTTGCGCGACAACCGGGCGGCCGCCGGAGTCGTCGAGCGAGTCGGGCGACTTATCAGGCTGACGATCCACCGGGAGGAAAGGCTATCGGGTGACGCTGCCGTCCTGTGCGATTGCGATCTGGCGATCCTGGGGGCGGAAGCGGCGCGATTCAATGCCTACGACTCGGCTATACGACTCGAGTACAGGTGGGTTCCGGAAGACGTCTTCCGGCGCGAGCGAGGCCGCGTGCTGATGAGTTTCCTCNCCCGACCGCGTGTCTATCACACGGATTTCTTTCGGGAGCGGCTGGAGGAGCCGGCGCGNGCTAATCTGCGGCGGGCGCTGGTGCGCTACTCGTCCTGACGGCCGCCAGAAGCTCGGCGGCGAAAAGGCGCGCGCGCTCTTCCGCTGTGCCTACGTAGCCGCCGGCCGTCATCAGGCGCCGAATTTCCTCGACGGCCACGTGGGCCGTGATGCGCGCATCCCCTGCGATCAGATCAGGCAACGGGTTCTCTTGCCCCAGCCGCGTTGCCTCCCACGCGCGCNGGCNGGTCTCGCGCAGCCNGTCGTGCGNTTCCTGCCGGTCGGCTCCGGCGCGAACGGCNGCCATCAGCACGCGTTCCGTGGCTGCAAAGGGGCCATAGCGCTCCAGGTTCCTGGCTATCTGTTCCCGATCAATGGCCATTCCCTCTACGAGGGCAATCGCCCGCCGCACCATTTCATCCACCGCCAGGAAACTCTCCGGCAGAAAGACGCGCCGGTTGGCGCTGTCATCCAGGCTGCGCTCGAGAATGGCCTGGCTGGCATTGTCCCAGGCCACGGCCGATTGCGCGGCCACCAGGCGGGCCAGCGAGCAGATGTTCTCGGCGATGATCGGGTTGCGCTTGAAGGGCATGGCCGACGAGCCGACTTGCTGCTTGCCGAAGGGCTCGGCCCACTCGCCGAATGGCGGCGACTGGAGGATGCGGAAGTCGAGCGCGAACTTATGTAAACTGGAGGCGATCCCGGCCAGCGTTTGCTGGACTCGCAGGTCTTGTTGCCGGGTGTACGTCTGGGTCGCCAGGGGGAAGTAGGGCAGGCTTAGGTGGGCCATCGCCAGTGCCTCCATCTGCCCGGCCGTCATGTCCGTGCCCTGCAGCAGTTCAGCGAAGGCAGCTTGCGAGCCGACCGCGCCCTTGAACCCCTTGCCGCGCAAATCGCTCATGAGGAGTTTCAGACGGTCGTAATCGCCCAGCAGATCCTGGGCATAGATCGCCAGCCGGTAGCCGAGCGTGGTGGGTTCGGCCGGCTGGATGTGGGTATGGGCCATGACCGGCAGCCCGGCCGTCTCGTCGATGCGCCGCGCAAAGACAGCCAACAAGCGGCGCAAACTCTCGGCCANCCGTTGCGCCGCCTCGCGCTGGCGCAGCACGTCGACGTTGTCGGTGACGTCGGCGCTGGTCGCGCCCCAGTGGATGATGCCGCCCCCGACCGGACATTGCTCGGCATAGGCGCGAATTTCGGCCATGACGTCGTGGCGCGTCTCGCGCTCGATCTGTAGCGCGCGCGCTATGTTGACGTCGTCGATGTGGCGTTCCAGATCGGCCAGTTGCTCGGCCGACACAAGACCGGCGACATGCTGCGCGGCCGCCAGGGCTACCCAGACCCGGCGCATCAGCCGCCGCTTGTACTCCTCCGACCATAGATAGCGCATCTCCTCGCTGCCGTAGCGCCACGAAAACGGCGAGATAAATGTGTTGTGGGTGAAGTCGGGCATGGCCTATGATACCTCGGCCGGCTTGTTGGTCATCGCGCCGCGGCGGTGNAGGAGGCTCTCGGCCGAATACAGNACCAAAGCCAGCCAAATCAGCCCAAATCCGATGACGCGGGCCGGGCCGAACTCCTCATTGTAAATTAGCACGCCGATGAGAAATTGCAGCGTCGGGGCGATATATTGCAGCAGCCCCAGCGACGTCATCGTGATCCGNCGCGCGCCGGNGGCAAAGAGAAGCAGCGGGACGCTGGTGACCACGCCCGCCCCCATCAATAGCAACGTGGTGGTCGGGTTCAGGTGGCCGAACGCCCCCGCGCCGTTCCGCTCCTGCAGCAGAAGAAAGCCGAACGCCGGCAGAAAGAGGACGGCCGTCTCCAGAAACAGGCCCTCGGCCGAGTTCAGNGCCGCCGTCTTGCGAATCAACCCATAGGTGCCGAAGGAGAACGCCAGCGTCAGGGCGATCCATGGGAATGCGCCATAGCTCAGGGTGAGATAGAGCACGCCGCCCAAAGCGACGCTGAGGGCCAGCCATTGTGCGGGGCGCAGGCGCTCCTTCAAGATGAGATACCCCAGGAGCACGTTAACGAGTGGGTTGATGAAATAGCCCAGACTGGTTTCGACGATGAAGCCCGCGTTGACGCCCCAGATATAGACAAACCAGTTGATCCCCAGTAGAACGCCCGACACGACGAATGTCATGAGCACGCGCGGCCGGGTGACGGCGTCGCGCAGCCAGCCCCAGTTATGTCGCAGCGTCAGGATGAGNCCGACGAACAGCAGCGACCAGACGATGCGGTGGGACAGGATTTGGCCGGCCGGGACTTCCTGCAGGGATTTCCAGTAGAGGGGCAACAAGCCCCAGATGATATACGCGCCGGCGGCGTAGAGGATACCTTTGTTCATGAGCTAATCCATATAACGCAAAGACGCCAAGCCGTAAGGACTTCTTACCCTCGCGGCTTGGCGTTGTGGCGTCGGGTTGGGGTTAACGACGCGCCTGGTAGTTGGGCGCTTCCTTGGTGATGAGTATCCCGTGCGGGTGGCTTTCCAGAAGGCCGGCGTTGGTGATGCGGGTAAACTGGGCCTTCTCGCGCAACTCAGCCAGATCGCCGGCGCCGACGTAGCCCATGCCGGAGCGCACGCCGCCCATCATCTGATAGATGACGTCGCGCAACTGGCCTTTGTAGGGCACCTGCCCCTCCACGCCCTCCGGGACGAGCTTGTCGCGGATCTGGCCGCCGGCTGGGCCGCCGGTGGGCGAGGGTGTCGCGCTGCCGTAGCGGTCGGCCCCGTGCCCTTGCATGGCGCCCATGCTGCCCATGCCGCGATAGACCTTGTAGCGTCGCCCTTCATAGAGAATGATCTCGCCCGGGCTTTCCTCCAGACCGGCCAACAGCGAGCCGAGCATGACCACGTCGGCCCCGGCGGCCAGCGCCTTCACGATATCGCCGCTGTACTTGATGCCGCCATCGGCGATGAGGGGGATGTCGCGCTCGCGGCAGACCGCGGCGCAGGCGGTGATGGCCGAAATCTGGGGCACGCCGGCCCCGGCGACGATGCGNGTGGTGCAGATGGAGCCCGCGCCAATGCCGACCTTGATCGCCCCGGCTCCGGCGTCGATCAATTCGCGCGCGCCCTCGCCGCTAGCGACGTTGCCGGCGATGATGGGCAAGCGTGGGTGGCGCTCTTTGGCCTGGCGAATCGTATCGATGACCAGCCGGGTGTGGCCGTGGGCGGTGTCGATGGCCACCGTGTCCACCCCGGCCTCGACCAACAAATCCAGCCGCGCGATCGCTTTTTCGCCGACGCCGATGGCCGCGGCGCACAGCAACCGGCCGCGCTCGTCGGTGACGCCGACGGGAAAATCAATCTTCTTGAGGATGTCCTTGACGGTGATCAGCCCCTTCAAGCGGCCGTTCTCATCGACCAGGGGGAGCTTCTCGATGCGGTGCTGGTGGAGAATGGCCTTGGCCTCCTCCAGGCTGGTGCCGACCGGCGCGGTGACGAGCTTTTCGCTCGTCATGAAGTCGGCAATCGGCTGGCCGCCAGGCACGACGAAGCGAATGTCGCGATTGGTGAGGATGCCCACCAGGCGGCCGCTCTCATCCGTGATCGGGATGCCGGAGATGTGATAGCGGCTCATCAGCGCCTCGGCCTCGGCCAGCGTGGCATCTGGGCGCAAGGAGAGCGGGTCGACGATCATGCCCGACTCGGAGCGCTTGACCTTGTTAACCTCTTNGGCCTGCTCTTCGGGCGTCAGGTTGCGATGGATGACGCCAATGCCGCCCAGGCGGGCCAGACCAATGGCCATCTGGGCCTCGGTGACGGTATCCATGGCCGCCGACATGACCGGCACGTTCAGATGGATGTCGCCGATCAGCCGCGTCTGGAGGCTGGCCTGCGCCGGAAGGACTTGCGAGTAACCAGGCACGAGCAGCACGTCGTCGAACGTGAGCGCCAGCTCGCCGAACTCCGCTGCGAATCTCATTCTCTACCCCCTCCGGCGCATTGTCGCCGGTCAGCGCTAGCTCTCGCGGCGCGGTTTCGGTTTGATGACGCGCTGGCGACGGCGGCCGGCGATCTGCGGGGCGCGGTTATTGCGCGCCAGCACAATATACAGACCNACCAACGCCAGNCCGAGAGCCATCAGGAACGAGTATGTGATTGGCGNATTGCCAATGGTAGGTTGNTCGGGCCGGAAGAATTCCAGGAAAGCCCGGCCGGAACCCCACCAGATGAGGAACAGGCCAAATAACGTGCCGGGTTTCCACTTGTCGCGGAACTTATTGTTGAGGACGACCAGCACGCCGAACCCGAGAATGAGCCAGATGGATTCGTACAAGAAAGTGGGGTGGAAGCGCGTCTCCAGCGGGTACTGGGTCAGATCGGCAAACTGAGGCAGCCGATAAGGCGCGTCGATGAGGATACCCCACGGCCGCGTGGTCGGCGGACCGTAGAGTTCCTGGTTGATGAAGTTGCCCCAGCGGCCGATGCCCTGGGCAATGAGCAACGCTGGGCCGGCGACGTCGGCATAGTGCCAGAAATTCAGGTGCCGCCAGCGAATGTAGAGCCAGCCGACAACGGCCGCGCCGATGAAGCCGCCCAGAATGTTGATGCCACCAGAGCGAATGTTGATCACGTCCAGAAAGCTCTGGAACTGATCGCCCCGGCCGCCGAAAACTTCCAGCAAGACGTAGGTCAGGCGGGCAAAGATGTAACCACTGAAGATGACCAGAATGAGGGCATTGAAAAATTCATCGACGTTCTGGTTGCGCCGGGCGATTTCCCGCGCCGCCCAAAACACGCCGACAGCGATGCCCAGCGTNACNAGAATTCCGTACCAGTAAATTGGGAACCCGTCGCCGATAGGGATNGTGAAGGCGATCGGGTCGATATTGATTCCGTCCAGCATGTTTCACCCGTAATNAATAACNAAGANTATNGCGCGNCGNGGTTGCGTNTNNCAANNANTCCGGCCGAATGCTGCCTAATTATTCCAGATAGCCNANGCCGCGCAACCGCTGGCGGAGCAATTCGTCGCCGTCNANGTCGACGGCCGCGCCGGCCGGCTGCGCGNTNCGNTCGCGNGTGGCCCGTTGCACCATCTGCTCCAGCGTCAATTCCAGGGCGGCGNCCAGCGCNGGTTCGNTGGCAAACTGGTTGTCGNCCTCGAGCGGATCNGNCGTCAGGTTGTACAGTTCCTCNGGCACGTCGTCGGTCTCGATCATNTTCAGCGGCGCGCCGTCGGTCTCGCGGGAAGAGCGAACGACCGCCCGGCGAGTGGACAGGCAGCGGAAGCGGGCCAGCAATTCGGGCTGGCGGGCCTCNATNGCCTTAACGAAGTTCAANGGCGGGAANATCTCGCTGAANGCCGTNTGTTGTTCGGGGTCGCGCCCGGCCAGCGTGTGGCGCAGGCTAAGGCGGCGAACGTTGGCCGCGTCCTCCTCCAGTACCGCGTCGAGCGCGTCGCCCTGACTGCCGGCCGCGGCGTCGATGATCGTGTGGAATAGGCGGCGCGTGCTGACCGGCGCGGCCACCCGCGTATCNGCCTCCACACGGCCGGGCCAGTGGATGATGAGAGGCACGTGGACCAANTCTTCATAGGCCACGAAGGAGTGGCCGAAAAAGTCGTGGTCGCCCAGGCCGTCACCGTGGTCGGCGACGATGATNGTCAGGGTGTCGTTGCGCCGCTCGCGCCGGCCCAGCGCGTCGAACAGGGCTTGTAGGTAGTGGTCCTGGTAGGCAACCTCGGCGTCATACATGTCGTTGAGGACTTGCTCCTCCAATTCGCCGAGCGGCTCGGNCAATGGNGCGGCCCAGCGGTAGGCCTCCCGGTTCCAGGTGCTCATGATCGTCCGCGCTTCCTTGCTGTGCCGGAAATATGGGGCGATGCGGTCGACGAATTCCCCCGGCGCCCAGAACGGCAGGTGCGTTTCCATCAGGTTCATGAACAGGAACAGCGGCTGGTCTGTTTTCTCCTGCTCGCGTTGGTCCAGGAAGTGGACGACATCCTGCACCGAGCGCTCGTTCTGGCCTTTGAAGTTGGCCATCTTTGACCACAAGGGCGTCAGCCACGAGTGGAGCGAGACGCGAAACGCCAGATCGGAGCGGCCGATGAAGTTCTGAACCGGATAAGAGATGCGGCGCAGGAATTGAGTGTATCCCTCGGCAATCCAGCTGACCGGCCAGGGCCAGGGATTGGAGGAGTCGGGCACGCTGGGGAAGGCCCCGCCGTAATTGTAGAACGTCTGGAATCCGCGCTTGAAGCCGTTGTTCAACACGCCNACCAGCGGGTTNTTGCAAAAACCGATTGTCTCGTAGCCGAGACGGCGCACGACTTCGGCCACNTGCGGCCGGCCCGGGCTCAGGCTTTGGGAGGATTGCGTGACGCCGTGGGAGGTGGGGTAGAGGCCCGTGAACAGGGATGCGTGGCTGGGGATTGTCCATTGCGCGGGCGAGACGGCGTGCTCGAANAGCGCGCCCTCGGCGGCAAAGCGGTCGATGTTGGGGCTGGTCGGCCGCTGGTGGCCATAAGCCCCCAAGCGGTCGGCGCGTTGCGTATCCAAAACGATAAAGATGATATCCGGCGAACTCATATGTTTACCTAAAACAGTGCTCCCACAGCCTAAAAACGATTATCCGCGGACCGCCAACCCATTGCCGGCGCCTCGAATTCGAGCCAATCATTCAGACGAACAAAAAGCCNGGCGCNATGACANCTNNNATGGTCGNNAAATCCTTNTCGGCGAAAGAGGCAAGGNTGGCGCGNGGGGATAACCTNATTGTGTTTGTCTCTATCACCGGGCAAACTCCTGCCGCGGTGACGGGTAAACGTACGCCGCGAATCTGAGTGAAGAGAATAGCATGAGAGGCGGAGCGCCGCAAACCCTCTCAATGAACGCTCTATTTAAGGGGCGGCGCGCCGTTTGCCAATCGGTTGTTTTGGCTTTATCTTTCTATACTATGCAAGTTCGCCGTCTTTCGCTGACGAATTTTCGCAACTATTCCCGCCTGGAACTGGACCTGCCGGGCGGGGTTATTTTGCTGCACGGTGACAATGCTCAGGGTAAGACTAACCTGCTGGAGGCGATCTATTTGCTGGCGACGACGCGCTCGCCCCACGCCAGCCAGGACCAGCAGCTGATCAATTGGGACGCGATGGCATCTGACGAGCCGGTGGTGGTCGGGCGGCTCGTGGCCGACGTGCAGCGGCCCGACGCGCCCCTTCACCTTGAGATGCGTTTGATCATGGAAGACCGCGGCAGCCTGGGCGGCAATGGGACGAGCGGCTTCCGGCGTGAAGCCTTGATCAACCGGCGCAAGGTGCGGCTTATGGATTTGTTGGGCCAATTGCGCGTGGTCCTGTTTTTGCCTGAGGACGTGGAATTGGCGACCGGCGCCCCGGCTAACCGCCGCCGCTACCTGAATGTCACCCTGTGCCAGGTAGACTCCGATTACTGCCGCGACATGTCGGCCTATAACAAGGTGCTGGAACAGCGCAACGCGCTCCTGCGACGCATGGCCGAGGGGCATACGCGCCACGCGGCCGACGTGTTACAGGTGCTGACCGAGAAGTTGATCGAGCCCGGCAGCCGCGTGCTGCAGCGGCGCGGGCGCTTCATCCGCGATATGGCCTTTCAGGCACAGGAGATTTATTTCCAGGAGTTGATCGGCGGTAAGGAGTCTCTGCGTTTGGGCTACCTGCCCGGCTGGTATGCCAACGGCCGCAAGACGGCCGACGAGCAATTGGCCGATGGAGAGTGGCTTCAGGCTAACGAGGATCTGGCCGCCGTCCAGGAGCGGTTCGCGGCCGAACTGGAGGCGTCACGAGCGGCTGATCTGGCGCGGGGATCTTCAACCGTCGGCCCCCACCGCGATGATTGGGCTATCCTGGTGAACGGCAAGAACCTGGGGCAGTTCGGTTCGCGCGGTCAGGTGCGCACGGCCATCCTGGCCCTTAAGCTGGCNGAGATCAACTGGATGAAGGCGGAAACGGANGATGTGCCGATCCTGCTTCTGGACGAGGTGATCGCCGAACTCGACCTGCACCGCCGCGCGGCGCTGCTGTCTTATGTGGCCGATCAGGTGCGCGAGAGAGGGATGGCCCAGGCGTTGCTGACGGCCACAGATCCGGGCATGTTTCCCGTCGAATTTCTGGCGCAGACGTCGAGCCTGCTCGTTCAGAGCGGCCGGGTCTCCATTGAAGAAACTTAAAGAGGGCGCTTGGCTGGTATGCCCACCCGGCGCGGGTAGCGACTGTCGGTCGGCCGCAGCTTGGGCACGGTGATCAGGTAGTGGATGTTCTCGGTCTCGGGCAGGTGAATGGCTGTGAGGCCGGCGGCGCCTCCGCCGAGCGCCGCGATCGCCGTCGCCGCGGCCCCCAGTTCATCCGGCGCGCTTTCCCCTTTCTGGGCCAGCGCCCCACCCCCCACTCGCACGAGGGGCAATAGCAGCTCGACCAGCGCGCGCAGATCGGCCACGGCGCGGGCCGCGGCCCAGTCGAATGTTTCCCGATAGTGTGTGTCCTGGCCCAAGACCTCGGCCCTGTCCGCGATCACGGTCACCCCTGCTAAGCCTAATTCCGCGACGACAAGCTCCAGAAACCGCGCCTTTTTNGCCACACTGTCAACCAGCGTGAGNCGCAGGCNGGGANAGGCNATCTTGAGNGGTAGCCCCGGAAANCCCGCGCCGGCGCCAACGTCGATCAGCGACTGCTNGTCGAGCGAGCCGGTCGCGGTCGCGCAGGTGAGCGAATCGAGGAAGTGGCGGATCCTCATCTGGCGCGGATCGCGAATGGCGGTCAGGGAGATGCGCTCGTTCCACTCCAGCAAAAGAGACTCATAGGCGGCGAACTGCGCTAACTGCTCAGAGGTCAACTCCACACCTAAGGCCGAGGCCCAAATGGCTAACTCGTCCATCAGCGACTTCGCTCCAGCTCCTTGAGCGTGGCGTCGAGCATGATGCGATCCCACTGCTGCCCGCCGAACGCCACGGGCGCGAATTGCACCCAATCNTGGATGACGACTTCGCGCGCCCGGATGTAGAGCGGCGCGATAGGGAAACTGCCGGTCTCGTTGAAGAACACTGATTCAGCTTGACGGTACAGCGCCGTACGTTCCCCGGCATCCACGGCGGTCCGGGCGCGACTGAGCAGGCTGTCAGCGTCAGAGCATTCCCGGGTTTGGCGNTTNTCGCTGTCCTGGCAGTGGAGCAGGTCGGTGATGAGGTTATTGGCATCGGGAAAGGTGGGCGCCCAGGCCAGCTCCCACATGTCCGGTCTGCTGCTGGAGTCCGGCAGCGTTCTGACTAGCAGCTGACCGAATGGCACCTGCTCAATGCTGATGCTCTCCTTCAGACAATCCAGTTCTTCCACCCACATGTCGCGAATGATTTCGGCTTGTCGCAATGACAGGTCGGCGGAACTCACCAAAAAGGTGATTTCCGACATGAGGCGGCAGCTGCGAAACGAGCTGGCAGCCATCTGCTGCCGCGCATAGTCGGGGCTGTAGCCGACGCCGAGTTCGTCAACCGGTATGGCCGCCACGATCCCCGGCACTGTGGCGTGGCGCATGACCAATCCCCGCCCGTTGTACAATTCATCGATCAGTTCTTGCCGGTTGATGGCCGCGCTGAAAGCACGCCTGACCTCAGGCTCGCGAAAAACACCGCTGTTGAAATTAAAACCGAGATAGAACAAAACCTGGTCGGGTATGGTCTGCACGCGGGCGGCCGAGCGTTGCATGAACACNTCTCGCTCGGTGGAAGGCAANGGAGCGATATCAAGCANGCGATCCTGCCACATCTCNAAGGCGTCCTGGTCGTCATCCAGAAAATTGACGTTGATGACGTCTACGTTTCCCTGCCGGTCAAGATCGGCGGGCCACAGCGGGTTGCGATTGAGNACCAGGCTTTGTGATGTCAGCCGNGACGTCAAGGGCAAATACGGCCCGGACGTAACCAGGTTATCAGGNGTCTGCCAGCCGGTGCTGTACTCGCCGATAGCATCGAGCCACTCATTGCCCATTTCCTCGACAAGATCGTTGGGCACGGGTTGGAAAAAGGGCATGCTCGTCAGGGTCAAAAAGTAGCCGGCGGGCTTCGTCAGCCTTACTTCGAGAAGGGTAGGGCTGATGGCTTCAACCCCAATTAGTTGCAAATCCTCTTCGGTAGGCTCCAGCGTCGTGAATACTGCCTCGCAGCCCTCGACCAGAAACAGCGAAAGGGCCAGCGACGTCTCTACCTGGCGGCTACATTGCCGCCGGACGGCATATACCACATCCTCGGCCGTCACCGGCCGAACCGGGGTGGCGGACCATAACTCCTCGCTGCCCGGCCGCGGGCTCCTGGGACGCACCCAGTAAATATCGTCNCGCAGGTTGAACGTCCANGTCAGGCCATCGTCGCTGACGGCCCAAGTCTGGGCCAGTTCCGGCTCGATGGTGTTGGTCGTGGGGTTGAAGTTGGTTAGCCCCGCGAACANATTTTGCGACAGGTCCAGTTGGGATTGCCGCTCGGCAAGACCGGGGTCGAGGTTCGGTAATTGCCCGTTCAGGCTCAGATCGAGAANGGCGAGGGGTTCGTCCCTGACGGGGGTCGCCAACGGATCAGGCGTGCTGGTAACGAAGGTGACTTGCTCTACGATACGGGTGACGATAGCCTGAACCCGGCCGACGGTGGGCTGCGGCGTNCCCTCGCCGGCGGCANGCGGGGTGTNGCCGCCACAGCCGGCNCNGAGCAACAGCACGCCGCCAAGAAANACGGCAAGCAGCCACCAATGGCGGCCGTTGCCGGNATGNNCGCTCATCTTTTTNCCACTCATAAACATCGAGAGCGCATGCTATATCACTCCCGGCNCGCCGGCAAGGAAAATAGACCGCAGTTGCCTCGNTATTATCCGAGTAGTAATATATAGTTCCTGCCCACCGTCAAAGCGATTTTGGGAAGCGGCAAACGTATATGTACGAACGAGTATTGGTTATTGACGATTCCCAGGAAATTCGAGACTTCCTCGTCGAGAATATACTCCGGCCAAAAGGGTTTGAGGTTCTGGCGGCCTCAGACGGCATGATGGGCCTGGAGTTGGCGATCTCGAAAGAACCCGATCTCATGATTACTGACCAGCAGATGCCGGGACTCACTGGCCTGCAGGTCCTTCAAAAGCTCCGCGAGCGTAGCATCGACATACCGGCGATCCTGATCACCGGGGAGGGGTCGGAGGACACGGCCGTTCGCGCCTTCCGATTGGGAATCAAGGACTATATCATCAAGCCGATCGATCCGGACGAACTCAGCCAGTCGGTCGACAAGGCTCTGCGCGAAAGCCGGCTGCAAAAGGAGCGCGATCAGCTGGTGGAACAACTGATGGAGAGCAACTCCCAGCTTCAGCGGCGGGCGCAAGAATTGAACGTGCTCTACGGCGTGGGGAAGTCGGTGTCCTCATCGCTCGACCTGGAGGAAGTGCTGCAGCGAGTGGTCGAGGCGGCCGTCTACGTTGTCGGCGCTGAAGAGGGCTCGTTGATGCTTCTGGACGAAGACCGCGGGGAGTTATACATCCGCGCCTCGAAGAACATGGACTCGAAGGCCCGTTCGATGCGCAAGCGCGTAACGGACAGCCTGGCCGGCAAGGTGCTACAGACGAAACGGGCCATCGCCATCGGCGCGGACTCGCANTGGAAGCGCACCCACACCGCGCTCCTGGTCAAGTCGCTCATTTACGTACCCCTCATCCTGCAAAACAAGCCGATNGGCGTGTTGGGCGTCACNAACCAGCTCAAGGACTCGTCCTTCGACAGCAACGANACCCGCGCCCTCTCGGCCTTGGGCGGNTATGCGACGATNGCCATNAATAACGCCAATATGTANCACACGATGGCCCGCGAGCGGACGCTGTTGAGNGAGGTGGTGGAGCANATCGACGACGCGGTGATCGTCGTTGATGAGGANTTCCGCATGCTGGTCCTCAACGCGGCGGCGCGGNCATTNTTCGCGCTNCCGGAAGGGAGCGTCATCGGCCGGCCGATCATGGATCTGATCGATCATGTCGGCCTCATNCGGATGGTGGCNGANCCCAGCATTCAGGACGANGGCGCCCGNNTAGAGCAAGACTTNCCATTGGGCAATGGCCACCTGTATCGGGCGCGNGTGACTCTGGTCGAGGGCGGCAGCCGGTTTATCACCTTGCGCCTGCAAAGTTAGAACCATTCCCTGAACGAGAAAAAGGGTGTGCCGAATCAGGCACACCCTTTTTAATTTGGGCGGTGGTAATGGGTTTATTCGCGCTCGCCGATTTTCACCGTCAGTTCCTGGGTGTGGCCGCCGCGAAGGATCACCGCCACCTCTTTCTGGCCGACAGCATCACCGGANAGCGCCCCCAGCAGGTCTTCGTGCCGGGAAATGGATCGCCCGCCTAGCATCACGATCGTATCTCCCAGGGCCATTCCCGCCTCGGCCGCCGGGCNGCCCGGCTCCACCGAGATCACCAGCAGCCCGGCCTTTTGGCCCAATGCGCCAGCAGCGTCTTCCGGCAGGCGGACGCGTTGGGTGCTGACCCCCAGGTAACCGCGCCGCACCCGGCCGTGGGCCTTCAGCGAGTCCACTACGCGCGCGACCGTTCCCGCGGGAATGGTCAGGCTTACGCCCTGACCCAGGCCTGAGGTGTTAAGCCCCAGGATTCGGCCGGCGGCGCCCACCAGCGGGCCGCCGGAAAAGCCGGGGTACATGACCACGTCGGTCTGCAAGTAGTGGTCGACCTGCCCGCCCATCGGCGTGCGCCAGCTCTCGCCGAAGGCGCTAATGATGCCGGAGGTCGCCTGCACCGTGCGCCCCGGGCGACCCAGGGCCAGCACAAAGTGGCCGACAGCCATCTCCTCATCGGCGACACGATCGACCGCTTTCAAGCCGCTGGCATCCACTTTGAGAAGCGCCAGATCCGTTGATGGATCGCGGCCGATCAGCGTGGCGTCGGCCGTCTGGCCATCGGGCAAGCCGACGCGCAGGTTATCGTCGCGATGAATGACGTGATTGGCGGTGACGATAAGGCCGTCGGCGGTCCATATGATGCCGCTGGCTGGCCCTCGGCGGCGGCCTTCCACCCGCGCCACCGACGCGCCGGCGTCCGCGACAACCGTGGCCAAACCGTTTGAGAAATCCTGCAATGATTGGGACATTCGCTTTTCTCCTATTTAGCAATGGAACGATGGAGAAATAGTACGATTTAGCGCCGGCTGAGAGAATCCCCCGTCAGTGGAGGACGCACCTGGAAGAATGGGCAGGTCAGAGCGCCAGCAGCCCCAGGCGGGTGGCGCGCACGACGGCATCTGTGCGACTTTGGGCGTCGAGTTTGGTGAGGAGAGCGTTGACGTGAAACTTGACCGTGTGTTCGCTGATGCTCAGGCGTTGGGCGATGGCCTTGTTCGTCAGCCCCTCGGCCAGCAACGATAACACTTCCGTCTCGCGTGCGGTGAGATCGACGGCAGTGCCTTCAGATCCTGCTGCCCCTTTGACCAGGGCTTCGGCAAGGGAGGGCGAAAAGACGAGCAAGCCGTTGCCGGCGGCGGCCACGGCTGTCACCAGTTGTTCCTCGCTCGCCTGTCGCGCTATGACTGCCCGGCATCCCATGCGCCAGGCCATAGTTGCCGCCGTCAGGTCAGGGGCCAGGGCGAGAACCGGGATACCCTGATCCAGCACCTCGTCGTCCGGTTCCCCGGCATGCCAGCCCATATCCCAGACGATCAGGTCGGCGGTCGCGTCAATCTCACCCCCCGCGGCGGGGGCCAGCAACTCCCCACTCCCTTGAGCCAGGACTAACGTGTCCGCGCCGGAAGCCAGCAGAGATGATAGTCCTGCCCGGGTCAGCGGATCATCGGAAAGGATGATGAGGCGGAGCGATTCTTCCATGATTAGGCCGAGGATAGCACCTGCGTATTTGTTTCCGATTAGCGTTCCCGGATTTTGCCCGGCCGTTTTGATTTGCAGAAATCGGGTCGTCGAATCAGAATCACCGGATGCTTCAAGAAATCAAGCCCGCTACTCGCAATCGCCTGGTCGGGGTCATATTCGCTGTCTCCAGCCTGGTGGCCGCGGCTCAGGTAGCTTACTTCACGCTCATGCCCATCATTGCCGCCGACCTGAGCGGCAGCGAGAGCGCGGCCGGCATCCCCAGCACGATGGGACTGTTGTTCCGCGCCGCGGCCGCCTATCCT
>JAACJX010000428.1 GCA_014237545.1 Ardenticatenia bacterium
GCCATCCTGGCCGTGGTCTTCCTGTTCACCTACTACCCCATCTTCTCCGAACTGTTTACCGGCGAGAAGGGGTTTGTCGGGCCGCCCGTCTACGAGCGGGCGCTGGCGCCGCTGTTCGCCGCGCTGGTGCTGCTGATGGGCGTCGCCCCGCTGACTATGTGGTATCGCACCAGCATCCAGCGCCTCGGCCGCGCCGCGTTGTGGCCGGCCGTGGGATCGACGCTCTTCGTCATTGTCCTGTTCTTCCTGGGCATTCGCCTGTGGCCGGCGCTGCTTGGCTTCTGGCTGGTCGTGTTCTCGGCCGCGCTGACGATCATGGAGTTCGTCAAGGGCACTCGGGCGCGCATGCGCAAGGGCGAATCGGCCTGGACGGCCTTCTGGACCCTGACGGCGCGCAACCGGCGGCGCTACGGCGGCTACTGGATCCACATGGGCGTGCTGATCATGGCCTTCGGCATCGTTGCCGACGGCATGTACCAGACCGAGACGCAGATNCGGCTGCGGGCCGGCGAAAGCATCACCATCGGCGATTTCGAGATGACGTTCAACACCGTCACTCGCTTCCCCGGGGCCGACGACCTGATGATCACGCAGGCCGAGGCCAGCCTATACAAGAACGGCGAGTTCGTGCGCACGCTAACGCCCAAGATCGAGCTCTACCAGCGCACCGGCCAGCCGATGACCATNCCCTCGGCCCGTTCGACGATCACCGAGGACTTCTACGTCATCCTGGTCAACTGGGAGCCAACGAGCGCCGACGCGGCCACGTTCCGTATCTTCCTGAACCCGCTCATCAACTGGGTTTGGGCAGGCGGCGTCATCTTCGTCATCGGCACGATCATCGCNGCCTGGCCCGACCGCGAGAAGGCCCCGGCCCGGGCGCGCAAGCCGGCGTTGGCGGCGGCGGGAGACTGATTTAACGCAAAGNCGCNATGNCGCGATGGCGNAAGAAAANGTTGCGACCTCNGCGTCATTGCGCTTTTCTGAGCTAACATGAAAAATCGCAAGATACTTCGACTGATACTGNTGGTCCTGCTGCTAGCCCTGCTGCCGNCNGCGGTNTATGCCCAGGACGAGCCGGTGACCGATGACGAGGTAAACGCCATCGCCAAGGACGTCTACTGCCCGGTGTGCGAGAGCACGCCGCTGGACGTCTGCCCGACGGCGGCCTGCGCCGACTGGCGCGAGCTGATCCGGGTCAAGCTGGCCGAGGGGCANTCGCGGGAAGAGATCCTGGAGTACTTCGCCCGGCAGTATGGCGACGGCGTGCTGTCGAACCCGCCACGCCGCGGCGCCAGCCTGATCGTNCTGTGGATTCTGCCCATTCTGGGNGTNTTGGTCGGCTTGCTGCTGTTCAGCTTNTTGCTGCGCGGCATGCGCAAGCCNGCGCCGGAAGCGCCCGCCGCGCCGGCGCCGAAGCCGAAGGCATCCACCGGCGACCCGACCCTCGACGACTACATCGCCCGCATAGAGAAAGAGGTTGAAGAATAAAATGGCTACGGATTAAGACGGACAATACGGATACATCATCGATTAATCCGTTCTTCCCGTCCCAATCCGCGTAGCCAATCTAAAACGCAGACACAACGAAATGCCATGACTGATACGATACAAACCACATCCGCCCCGCAAGAGGAAGCGCCGCGCCGGAAGATCCGCTGGTCGATGATCGCCCTCTGGCTGGCGGTGTTCTCCATCCTGGCCGTGCTGGCCTGGGGCCTGATCAATACCACGGCCGCCCGCCCCGAAGTGGGCCAGGAAGCGCCCGACTTCGACGTTGAGTTCTTCGATGGCTATGAGTGGGACACCCGTTCGGTGGCCAACCTGTCCGACATGCGCGGCCGGCCGGTGGTGCTCAACTTCTGGGCCTCGTGGTGCGTCGAATGCCGTTATGAGACCGACGTGCTCGAAGATGCCTGGCTGAAGTACCGCGACGACGGCGTCGTCTTCCTCGGCGTGGCCTACGCCGACGTGGAACCGAACTCCATCGCCTACATGGAGGAATTCGGCGTCACGTTCCCCCACGCCCCCGATCTGGGCACGGACATCTCGCAGGATTACGAGATCACNGGCGTGCCGGAGACATTTTTCATCGACAAGAACGGCGTCATTCGTCACGTTCAAATCGGCGCAGTTGACCAACAGATGCTGGATACCCTCATCCCGCAAATGCTGGCGGAGTAGTTGGGGGGTGCTGTGAGTTCTTTTCTGTCGGGACTAACGTTAGGTTCGGCCTTACTGGGCATGGCGCTGGTGATCATCGTCCTGCTCTATCTGGCGCGGCCGTTTGCCATGCCGGAGGATGAAGACGTTCGCGTCAATCGCGAGGAGATCGACGGCCTGTTGCTGCGCAAGGAGGCTATCCTGCGCGAGATTCGCGAGCTGGATGACGACTACGAGGCGGCCAAGGTCGCGCCGGAGCTGTACGTGGTCACNCGGCCGCAGATGGTGAAGCAGGCGGCGCTGATCATGAAGCAACTCGACGACCACGGCTACGTGGAAGCAGGCCAGCCGACCTCGGCCGCTGTGCCGGCCAGCGTGGACGCTCAGATTGAAGCCGCCGTGCGCCGCGCGCGCACACCTGAGCAAGTGGATGAGCAGCTCGAGGCGGCCATTCGTCAGGCCCGCCAGCCAGGCGCCACCGCCGCGCCCGCGGTGGCGGCGACGACTACCGCGCCGGCAGCCGCCAACGGCGCGATCCAGTATTGCCCGCAATGCGGTCGGCGCGTTGAGTCGGGCGACCGTTTCTGCCCGAAGTGCGGCTTTAACCTCGTTCAGGAANCAAAACCCGCGCAGGCGGCTCGCGCCTGAGCCATATCACCAAATCCGTCCTATGAAATACCACCCCAACGTGGCGGCCCGGAGCCGCCTGTTTTTACTCGCATTTTTCTCTCTTGTCGTCCTTGGCGCGCTNTTGCTACTGCCGCAGACCGGCGCCGCGCAGGATCCCGTCTTGCCCGCGGCCACGCCGGAGGCGCTGCCCGGCCTGGAGCTGTATGCCGANCGCTGCGCCAACTGCCACGGCGAGACCGGCCAGGGCGACGGCGCGCTGATCCAGCAGGCCGGCCAGCCCGCNCCGATGCCGTTCGACGCCGAATACATCCTCAATACGATGCCGTCGGTGATGTTCCAGCAGATCACCAACGGTGAAGCGGCCGTCGGCATGCCCCCCTTCGGCCCGGCCAGCAGCAACCCGATCGATGAGACCGGGCGCTGGAACCTGGTGGCGGCCGTCTATAGCCTGGCGACGCCGCCGGAGAATGTGGACGCCGGTCAGGCTGTCTACGAGACGCAGTGCGCCGCCTGCCACGGCGACACGGGCGCCGGCGACGGCCCCGACGCGGCGACCACCGAGCCGCCGGCCTCGGCCCTCACGGACGTAGGCTACTGGTTCAACCGCAGCAACGAGACCGTTTTCGCCGACCTGGCTCCCGGCGTGGTCCCGGCCCATACCTATGACATCGCCGAGGAAGACCTGCGGCGGGCGGTCGATTTCGCGCGCACGTTCAGCTACAGCTACGCTGATCTGGCCGCGCTGAACGAGCCNATCCCGGCGGGNATCATCAGNGGCCTGCTCACNAATGGCACGACCGGCGAGATCCTGCCGGAGACCGAGGTGTCTTTGCGCGCCTTCACGCCCGATTTCCAGGAAACGCTGACGCTGACGACGACGACCGGCACCGACGGCAGCTTCCGCTTCGACGTCGCCGACGTGCCGCCGGACTGGGTCTACATCACCGGCGCGTCGTTCGGTGGGCTGAACTTCAGCAGCGGCGCGGACCAGATGGCCCGCGAAGCCGCGTCGCTCGANCTGCCCATCACCGTCTTCGACAAGACCACCGACCCGGCGGGCATCAACATCGCCCAACTCCACCTGGTCATGGAATTCACCGAGGACATGGTCCAGGTTAGCGAGTTGTACGTCATCAACAACGCCCAGGAGTCGGTCTACGTCGGCGCGACCGGCGACCCGACCCAGGGGGTGATCGAGGTGGCTGTGCCGGAAGGGGCGCAGAGCCTGGAGTTCTTGCGCTCATTCGGCACGATGGACTCCTTCCTGCCGGCCAACGACTTCGTGGCGACCGAGCGCGGCTGGGCCGACCCGCTGCCGGTGCGGCCGGGCGAGGGCGCGCAGACGATGCTCGTGCGCTATCTGCTGCCCTATGAGAGCGGCATGACCATCGCCCATCCCATCTTCTACCAGACAGCGACCAGCACGATCATCCTGCCCGACGTCGGCGTGTCGGTCGTCAATACCCCGTGGGTGGAGCAGGAGCCGCAATCCTTCGGCCAGAGCCAGACGTTCCGCAACTACGTGGGGCCGAGCGTTCCCGCGGGCGAGACGATCACGATGGAACTGGAAGGGCGGCCGGAAATCGTCTCAACCAGCGACGGCGCGGCCGTGGCCAACCGCGACCAGACGACCGAACTGCTGATCGGCGGCGGGGCGCTGTTGCTGGCGGCCGTGGGCGGCATATTCTTGTGGCGGTTCTGGCAGCACCGCGCCGCCGCGGAAGAAGAAGAGGGAGAGGAGTGGGAAGAGGAAGCGCCGGCCGTTGCCGAAGCGGCCGCGGCTGACACGGCCCAGACGGATGAACTCATCCGGGCTATCGCCGAACTCGANGACGCCTTTGAATCGGGCGCCCTCGATGAGNCCTTNTACCAGTCGCGNCGCGCCGAACTCAAGCAACAACTGGCCGCGCTCTGGAATCAATAGTTATATANTGACNCNACCACCGGCAACTGNCTNCNGATGCACAAATTCGTCGTAATCTACTACCGGGTCGACGACGAGATGGCCCTGGAGGAGTTCTTCACCAGCACNCACCTNCCGCTGGTGGAGNCGCTGCCGGGCCTGCGCCGCCTGGAGATCAGCCGGATCACGTCGCANCCNCTTGGCCGCTCGCGCTTCTACCTGGAGGTGGAAGCCTACTTCGACAGCGAGACGGCCATGCTCCAGGGCCTTCTCTCGGAGCTGGGCATAGCCCTGATGGACGCCCTGCGGCCGTGGGCGGAGAACAAGCTGTTGGCCTGGTTCTATGCCGATTCGTTCGCCGAGTACAAGCACGGGCCGGCGGATGATGAAGAAGAATAAGGCCGCTCGGCGAGAATGGTGTGGGGCGATTGGCCAAATCGCGCACCCCCGCTACTCTGAAGCACCCCCACTAATACGGGGTAAACATTAAAATATCGCAATTCCCCCCACTAATGGGCTTTACAAACCCATTGTTTTGTGCATAATACAACACGTCCACGCGACGCAAGGAGCATCCCCCAGGTTAGCGGACAAATTAATATCTCACTCTTCCAAGGAGAACGCTTTCCCATGAAAGACGTGTATGGTCTGCATCTGATGATGCGCGTGTCCAACGTGCGTAACCGCGCCGCGCTGAACGACGGCGAAAATATTAACCGTTTCCTGGTCGAACTGGTCCACGAGCTGGACATGAATGTTCTGGCCGGGCCGATGGTGACCGAAGAAGCCGGCGTGCCGGAAAAGTCGGGNATCTCCGGCGTCATCATCCTCTACGAATCGCATGCCGCGATTCACACCTATAGCAACCTGGGTCAGGCGTTCCTCGACGTCTTTTCCTGCAAGCCCTATGACGTGACGCGCGTTGAGAGCGTGATGCAGCGCTACTTCGGCGAGTTCGAGGTCGTGGAGCAGACGACGCTCGGCCGCGGTGTCCACTGGGGCACGAATGTCGAGCGCGAGATGGAGACCTGGCGCGAGCAGCGGCCGGAAATCGAGCCGGCGGTCGTGATGGAGTTCCAGCCGGCCGGCAGCTTTGGTTGAGTGGCGAAAAGAGCCTGAGATGATCGACCTCTTTTCCCCATTCACCCCCTACCCCAATCAATAAAGGAATAAGCCCTATGGCCCACGAACAGAACCCGGCGCGCCGGGTCAATCCGGCGCTGGGTGGTCACCTGCTGGCCTACTCCGGCGTGCCGACTTTCATGCGCCAGACGCCGACGCGCGATCTGGCCGGCGTGGACGTCGCCATCGTCGGCGTGCCGTTCGATAGCGGCGCGACCAGCTTCCGCGGCGGCACGCGCTTCGGCCCGCGCAAGATCCGCGAGGCGTCGCTGGCCCTGTGGGGCACCCATCACATCCACGGCGTGGCCCCGGCCGAAGCGCTGAGTATCGCCGACTATGGCGACGTCGAGATCGAGATGGCCTACATCGAGAAGTCGATGGGCTTCATCACCGAGGAAGTGGGCGCGGCACTGGCCCAGGGGCCGATGGTCGTCGCCCTGGGCGGCGACCACTCCATCAGCCTGCCGCTGCTGCGGGCACAGGCCGCCGTCCATGGGCCGCTGGCAGTCGTCCACTTCGACGCCCACACCGACGTCGAGCCGGGCGGCTACGAGCACGGCACGGTCTTCCGCCACGCCATCGAGGAAGGGCTGATCGACCCGGCGGCCTACATCCAGGTCGGCATCCGCGGCTCGCTCTACTTCGCCGACGACCTGAACGTGGCCCGGCGGCTGGGGGCGCGCGTGCTGACCATCGATGACTGCTTCGAGATGGGCATCCCGGCGGTCATCGACGCCATCCGCGAGACGGTTGGCGGCCGCCGGACCTACGTGACGCTCGACATCGACGCCGCCGATCCGGCCTTCGCNCCCGGCACGGGCANCCCGGAGCCGGGTGGCTTCACCAGCTACCAGATGCTCCAGCTCATGCGCGGGCTGAAGGGGCTGGGCCTGGTGGGCATGGACCTGGTTGAGGTCAGCCCGCCCTATGACCACGCCGACGTAACGGCCATCCTGGCCGCGAACCTGGTGTTTGAGTTCCTGTGCCTGGTGGCACTGAACAAGAAGCAGGGGTGAAGGGGAGAAGGGGAGCAGGGGGGATTCTGCCTCTCCCCTGCTCCCCTTCTCCCCTGCTCCCTTTCAACTCTACCCACAGAAATGACATTCATGAGAGAACAGACATGACCGACGGACCCATCAGCCGCTTCCTGCGGCATCATTACCGGCACTTCAACGCGGCGACGGTGATCGACGCCGCCGACGGCTTCAAGCGCCACCTGGACGGCGGCGGGGCGATGATGATCACCCTCGCTGGGGCCATGAGCACGGCCGAATTGGGCCTGTCGCTGGCCGAGATGATCCGCCGCGACAAGGTCCACGCCATCTCCTGCACCGGGGCCAACCTGGAGGAAGACCTGTTCAACCTGGTGGCCCACGACTTTTATGAGCGCGTGCCCCACTACCGCGACCTGACGCCGCAGGACGAGCACGAATTACTCCAGCGACACATGAACCGTGTCACCGACACCTGCATCCCCGAAGAGGAGGCCATGCGCCGCCTCGAAAAGGCGCTGGTGGACGAATGGACACGCGCCGACCGGGCCGGGGAGCGCACCTTCCCGCACGAATTCATGTATCGCGTGCTGCGCTCCGGCGTGCTGGAGCAGTATTACCAGATCGATCCGAAGGATTCGTGGATGCTGGCCGCGGCCGAGAAGAACCTGCCGATGGTCGTCCCCGGCTGGGAAGACTCGACGATGGGCAACATGTACGCCTCGCACGTGATCGACGGCGACATTCGCAACGTCCACACGGTGCGGACGGGGATCGAGTACATGGCCGAATTGGCGGGCTGGTACGAGCGGACGGCCGCGCGGCGATCGATCGGCTTCTTCCAGATCGGCGGGGGCATCGCCGGGGACTTCCCCATCTGCGTCGTGCCGATGCTGCACCAGGA
>JAACJX010000635.1 GCA_014237545.1 Ardenticatenia bacterium
AGATGGTCATGCCGGGCGACAACGTGAACCTGAAGGTGGAGTTGATCACCCCGGTGGCGCTGGAAGAGGGCTCCCGCTTCGCTATCCGCGAGGGCGGCCTGACCGTCGGCGCCGGCGTTATTACTCAGATTATCAAGTAAGGCCAAGCTGAACGAGGCGTTATATGTCGAAACAGAGAATTCGCATCCGGTTGAAGGCGTACGATCATCGAGTTCTGGATCAGTCAGCCAAGCGCATTGTCGGCACGGCCGAGCGCACTGGCGCGCGGGTTATCGGACCTGTGCCCTTGCCGACTCGTTTGGAGCGTTTTACCGTTCGCCGGAGTCCGTTCATTGACAAGGACTCGCAAGAACATTTCGAGATCAGAACCCACAAGCGGTTGATCGACGTGATCAACCCCGACTCGAAGACGATCGATACGCTGATGCGGCTCAACCTGCCGGCCGGTGTGGACATCGAGATTTCGCTCTAGGCTCGGATAGCACTCGAGCGCCGGGAGGTTACTCGTGAAAGGTTTGATTGGAAAGAAAGTGGGTATGACGCAGATCTTTGATGATGCTGGCGTCGTCACACCCGTAACCATAATCCAGGCTGGGCCTTGCTTTGTGACCCAGGTCAAGGATAAGGAAAACGANGGCTATAGCGCGGTTCAGCTGGGCTATGGCGAGGTGTCACCTAAGCGCTTGACCCGGGGCCAGCAAGGGCATCTGGGCGTGATCAAGGGTGACAAGAAAGGTCGCCGCAAGGATAAAGGTATCCCTGCCGTGCGTCATCTGCGCGAGTTCCGCACGGGCAGCGCCGGTGAGTACAAGGTCGGCCAGCAATTGACGGTCGAGCAGTTCACCGTCGGCGAAAAGGTAGACGTGGTCGGCAAGACAAAGGGCCGTGGTTTTACGGGCGTTGTCAAGCGTCATGGCTATGCCGGCGGCGTTCGCACCCACGGTCAGTCTGACCGCTGGCGCGCCCCAGGCTCGATCGGCTCTGCTACTGAGATGGCCCGCGTGCCCAAGGGCAAGACGATGGCCGGCCGCATGGGCAATGAGCGCCTGACCGCTCAGAATCTGGAAGTGATCCGGATTGACGCCGAGCGGAACCTGATCGCCATTAAGGGCGCGGTTCCCGGNGCGAANGGTGGGCTGGTCATTATCCGCGATGCGGCCAAGGGCTAAGACAACCGATCGCGTGTTGGAATTGAGTTGTCTTGGGAGACAGAACGATGGAACTTCCAGTTTATAACATGGCCGGCGAACAGGTGAGCACCTTCGAGCTCCCGGCCTCAATCTTCGAAGCGAATATAAACCGCGACCTGATGCATCAGGCANTGGTTCGTCAGTTGGCCAACGCGCGTCTGGGCACCCACAAGGCCAAGACTCGCTCAGAGGTCAATCGCACGACCGCCAAGGTCTATCGTCAAAAGGGAACCGGTCGCGCGCGTCACGGCAGCCGCAAGGCACCGATCTTCGTCGGCGGCGGCAAGGCTCATGGCCCCCTGCCGCGCAAGTACACGAAGAACATGCCGCGCAAGATGCGTCGAGCCGCGCTCTGCTCCGCTCTGTCCGTTAAGGCGGACGCGGGAGACATCGTCCTGCTCGACCAGATCAGCATGGACGCGCCGAAGACCAAGAACATCGCGAACATNATGAAGACCCTGACCAACGGCGAAACGACGCTGTTGCTCCTGGCCGACCGCAACGAGACGGTCGAAAAGTCGGCGCGCAACCTCACGGATGTGAAGACCTTGCGGGCCAGCTACCTGAATATTCGCGACCTNTTGGGTTACAACAAAATTGTTATGCCTCTAGCGGCGCTCGACGTCGTCTCCAGCTTCCTGGAACAGGATGTGGACGATGAATGGGTAGACGCCGAAGACGCTGCGGTGGAGGGGTAAAGATGCATTGGCGCGATATCATCCGCCGGCCGGTGGTCACCGAGAAAAGCAACTTTCTGGCCGACGTCAATAATCAATATACATTTGTCGTTCATCCACGCGCGAACAAGATGCAGGTGAAGCAGGCTATTGAACTGGCCTGGCCGAACGTCCGCGTGGACAAGATCCGCATTGCCAATATGCCTGCCAAGCGGGCGCGCCGGCTTCGCCGCGTGACCATCCGCAAGGGCGGCTGGAAGAAGGCTGTTGTCACTCTTCAGCCGGGTGGCCGGATCGATTTGTTTGAAGGCGTATAAGTTGGCGCCTGACTGGAGGAATCATGCCTGTAAAACTGTTTAAGCCAACTTCGCCCGGCCGCCGTGATATGAGTGGCTTCACATTCGAAGAGATCACCCGCGCGAAGCCGGAGCGTAGCCTGGTTCGCGGGCTCAAGAAGCGTGGCGGCCGCAACGTGCGCGGCAAGATCACCGTTCGCCATCATGGCGGCGGCCACAAGCGGCTCTATCGCGAGATCGATTTCAAGCGCGATAAGGCCAACATTCCGGCCCGCGTGGCAACTATTGAATACGATCCGAATCGTTCGGCGCGTATCGCGTTGCTGGTGTATGCNGACGGCGAGAAGCGCTACATCCTGGCCCCNTTGGGCGTCAAGGNGGGAGACACGCTGGTCAGCGGCAACAAGGCGGATATCCGCCCGGGTAACAGCATGCCGCTGCGCAGCATCCCGCTGGGCACGACGATTCACAACATCGAGTTATACGCTGGGCGCGGCGGCCAATTGGTTCGCTCGGCCGGCGTGTCAGCCCAATTGATGGCCAAGGATCACCCGCAATACGCCACCATTCGCTTGCCATCCGGCGAGGAACGGTACGTATCGCAGGAATGCATGGCCACGATCGGCCAGGTCGGCAACGTCGAGCACGGCAACATCAAGCTGGGCAAGGCCGGCCGCAAGCGTCATAAGGGNATCCGGCCTTCGGTTCGTGGATCTGTGATGAGCCCGCGCGACCATCCCCATGGCGGTGGCGAGGGTACATCCCCGATTGGTATGGCGGCGCCCAAGACGCCCTGGGGCAAGGTTGCCCTGGGCAAACGGACGCGTAATAACAAGGCGACGGACAAATATATCTTCCGTCGTCGGGGCAAGAAGCGTCGTTAGACGGATACGGGCCGGGCGGTCATGACACATCGATCACGACCGCCGGCCGGTAAGAGAGAGGACTGAACATGTCACGTTCGTTGAAGAAAGGGCCATTTATCGAACCGAAACTTCTGAAGAAGGTTGAGGATTTGAATACCGCGCGCAAGCGCCAGGTCATTCGCACGTGGTCGCGCACCAGCACCATCTTCCCACAGATGGTGGGGCACACGATCGCCGTGTATGACGGCCGCCGCCACATTCCGATCTATATCACCGAGAATATGGTTGGCCACAAGCTGGGTGAATTCGCGCCGACGCGCACGTTCCGCGGCCACGTAGCCAAGTCTGAGAAGAAGGGGCGTAAGTAATCATGGCCGATACATTTGAAGTAAAAGCGATTGCGCGCCACATTCCCATCTCGACGCAGAAGGTGCGGTTGGTGGTTGATTCGGTTCGCGGCAAGGGCGCCGGCGAGGCGCTGGACGCGCTGCGGTTTATGCCCCAGCGTTCGGCCGAGCCGATTTTCAAGCTGATCGCCTCGGCGGTTGCCAATGCCGAGGAGAACTATGGCTTGGAAATGGACGAGTTGGTGGTGAGCAAGATTTGGGCCGACGAAGGCCCGCGCCACCGCAAAGCGCCTCATGGTGGTCGTTTTGCCGGGCGCGGCCGTTTTCGCCCAATCGTTCGCCGGTCGTCGCACATTACGGTCGTGTTGGCTGAGCGCGAGGCGGCCTAGGGCCATTGCAAACAGATCCGGAGATTCCGGATGGAGGATTAAGTGGGACGTAAAGTACATCCTGTAGGCTTTCGTTTGAAGTCAATCCGTGATTGGAACGCCCGTTGGTTTGCCGAGGGTGGCCGCTATCGCGACTTGCTGCACGAAGATATGGAGATTCGCCGCATGGTCAAGCAGGACTTGAACCAGGCGGGTGTGGCCCATGTCGAAATCGAGCGCTTTCCGAATCAGGTGCAGGTCACGATTCACACGGCTCGCCCGGGGATCGTTATCGGCCGCAAGGGCGCGGCGGTTAAGGACTTGCGCCAGAAGCTGAAGGACCTGACCGGCAAGACGGTGCGGGTCGAGGTTGAGGAAATTACCCAGCCCGACGCCAATGCGCAGTTGATTGCCGAAAATATCACCGGACAGCTGGAGCGTCGCATTTCGCACAGNCGGGCCATGAAGCGCGCCGTTCTACAGGCGATGCGCGCCGGAGTGAAGGGCATTCGCATCGAGGCGAGTGGCCGGCTCTCCGGTTCGGAAATGGCTCGCAACGAAAAGTTGTGGGAAGGNCGCGTGCCGCGCAATATGATCCGCGCGGACCTGGACTATGGCTTTGCCGAGGCGCTGACCACTTATGGTCGCATCGGCGTCAAGGTCTGGGTCTACAANGGCGAGATCCTGCCGCAGCGCGTCGAGGCGACGGACGTATATATTAGCGAGTAAGCGCCATCGGCGACGAATGAGCCACGGGTTATGGCCCGCGACTGGTGTCACGAAGTAGCGCATACTGAGTAACTAGCGGAGAAAGTCACATGTTAATGCCCAAACGCGTTAAGTATCGCAAGCAGTTCCGGGGCCGCATGCGGGGCATGGCCAAGGGCGGTACCACGCTGCTGAATGGCGAATACGGCTTGCAGGCGCTCGAGGCCGGTTGGGTCACCAGCCGCCAGATCGAGGCCATTCGCCGGTCGATNGTTCGCCAGATGCGCCGTCGTGGCAAATACTGGATTCGTATCTTCCCGGACAAGCCTGTTACCGCCAAGCCGGCGGAAACCCGCATGGGTAAGGGCAAGGGTTCGGTGGATCATTGGGTGGCCGTTGTCAAGCCGGGCCGGGTTATCTTCGAGATCTCCGGCGTGCCTGACGATATCGCCCTGGAAGCCCTGCGTTCGGCCGGCTATAAATTGCCGATCCGCACCCAGGTCATCACTCGCGAGGAGGCCCTCTAATGGCTAACATCGTCGAACTCAATCAGATGAGCAACGATAAGCTCGAGAAGACGCTCGAAGAAGCGCGCGAAGAGATGTTCAACCTGCGTTTTCAGGTTGCCTCGGCTCGCCTGGAAAACACGGCCCGCTTGCGCATTGTCCGNCGCGAGATCGCCCAGGTGGAGACTGTTCTCCACCAGCGACAGATGGCGACTGAGGCGGCCGCGGCCCAGCCGGAAATCGCCAAGAGCCTGGCGGGAAAAGAGTGGCAGGCCAACGCCCGCTACGTCTATGAAGATAGCGCGTGGCAGGTCGAGTTTAATGACAAGGGCGGCAAGAAGTTGGCGACNGCGTGGGTGAATCTGAACAAGTCTCGCCCCAAGGGTCGCTCGGCCAAGCAGCCGCAACTGGTCGTTCGCCACGAGTTGGCGCGATAGGAATCGCCCGATAGGCAGCACGAGGTAATAAGATGAGAGAGCAGCGTAAACGTCTCGTGGGAGTTGTGACCAGCGACAAGATGGACAAGACCATTGTCGTGTCGGTGGCAACCACCATGCGCCATCCAATCTATGGCAAGGTCGTCAGCCGCGTGAAAAAGTACAAGGCCCACGACGAAAACAACGAGAGCCACGTCGGCGATCGGGTGTTGATTATTGAGTCCCGTCCCTATAGCCGGGAGAAACACTACGCGCTCGTTTCCGTATTGGAGCGGGCAGACTAAGCGAGGCATCCAATGATTCAGAAGGAAAGTCGTCTCAANGTAGCCGATAATTCGGGTGCTCGCGAAATCCTGGTCATCCAGGTGATGGGCGGCTCGCGTCGTCGTTATGGAACCGTGGGNGATGTCGTGACCGCNACTGTGAAGAANGCCACGCCCAACGCGACCGTNAAGAAGAGCGCNGTGGTNAAGGCNGTGATCGTNCGCACNACCAAAGANTACAAGCGNGAAGACGGNAGCTACATTCGTTTCGACGANAATGCNGCNGTNATNCTGGATGCNGAAGGCAANAACCCNGTCGGCACGCGTATCTTNGGGCCTGTGGCGCGNGAACTGCGTGATAAGGGCTTTGGNCGTATTCTGTCCCTGGCGCCGGAATCTCTGTAGCCGANCGGATNACNGGGAGTGGATAAGGTAAGTCATGCGAATTAAGGTAAACGATACGGTAGAAGTTATCTCCGGAAANTTCAAGGGAGTGCGCGGCACCGTCCAGCGCGTCTTTCCCAAGAAGCAGATGGTTGTTGTTTCCGGGGTCAACATTATCAAGAAGCACCAGAAACCGAAGCCGACCGGCGGCCGTTCGCGGGCCCAGGGTGGCATCATCGAGTTCGAAGCGCCGATTCACGTCTCCAACGTGATGTTGGTTGAATCGGGCGGCGATAAGACGCGCATTGGCGTGCGCCGCGACGAGAACAATCACGTCGTTCGTTACTCGAAGAAGTCAGGCGCGGAGCTGGATTAACGGCAGTAATCAAAATTAGGCGAGCCAGGCAGCCCCAAGCGGCCCCTGAACCGTGACGCGCTACATGCGACACAGGCGGGAACCGTGGCCACCTGCTACTCGACCCGGAGGAACACGAATGGCAACCAATTTTATGCCGCTGCCCCAGTTGTATCGCGAAGAGGTAGTGCCGGCGCTGATGAAGGAGTTTGAATACTCCAGCGTGATGCAAGTGCCGAAGATTACCAAAGTCGTGGTCAACGTTGGGCTGGGTGAGGCGCTCGATAACGCGAAGGCGATCGAGTTTGCCACGAATGATATTACAACAATCACTGGCCAGAAGCCTGTGCTGAACAAGGCCAAGAAATCAATCGCTGGTTTCAAGCTGCGCGAAGGCCGAGTCATCGGCCTGAAGGTGACGCTGCGCGGCGAGCGGATGTGGGCGTTCCTAACCCGCCTGATCCATGTCGCCCTGCCGCGCACGCGCGACTTCCAGGGTATATCGCCGGACGCATTCGACGGCCGGGGNAANTACACCCTTGGTCTGCGCGAGCAGCTGATCTTCCCNGAGATCGATTACGACAAAATCGACAAGCTGCGGGGTATGGAAGTGACGATTGTCACCACCGCTCCAACTGATGAAGAAGGTCGACGACTGTTGGCCCTCATGGGAATGCCCTTTAGGCGCGAAGTCGCTGAGGCGGCCTAGGCGCAAGTTTAGCGCTCTGGAGAGTACAGATGGCGAAGAAATCAATGATCGCACGAGAGACGAAGCGGAAATATCGGGTTCGCGTCCGTAACCGCTGCCAGTTGTGCGGCCGCCCGCGTGGATATATCCGTCGCTTCGGACTGTGTCGCATTTGCTTCCGCGAGCAGGCTCTGAAAGGGAATATTCCCGGCGTCGTTAAGTCGAGTTGGTAGTAGAGGTGCGAAATGTCAATGACTGATCCGATTGCCGACATGTTGACACGGATGCGTAATGCCCTAGACCGGCAGCAGCCGNCNGTNGCCATGCCCCATTCGAAATTGAAGGTCTCGATNGCCGANGTGTTGAAGAACGAAGGCTACATCGAGAATTATGAAGTTGTGACGCAGGACAAGTTTCCGACCCTGGTCATTCGCTTGCGCTACGTCGGCGGCCGCCGCGATCGTCGCTCGGTCATCAACGGCTTGCAGCGCGTCAGCTCGCCGGGTCGCCGCATTTACGTGGGCAAGAAAGAAATCCCGTGGGTCCTAAGTGGCCTGGGGGTCTCGATTCTGACCACGTCGCGCGGCGTCATGACCGACCAGAAGGCCCGCCAACTCGGTTTGGGTGGCGAATTGCTCTGCAAGGTCTGGTAGTAGGATTCGACACATGAGGGCGGACAATCGTCCGCTAGGGAGTATTTGGTATGTCTCGAGTTGGTAAGGCGCCAATACATCTACCGAAGGGTGTGAGCATCAATATTGATGGCTCAACCGTTGCGGTTAAAGGCCCAAAAGGCGAACTCACGCGTACCCTCCATCCCGAAATGAGCATTTCGCTTGAGGATGGCGTATTGAGCGTGGCCCGGCCGACCGACGGCCGCCAGCATCGCTCATTGCATGGGCTAACGCGGGCGTTGTTAAACAACATGGTCACTGGTGTCAGTGATGGTTACAGCAAAGTGCTGCTCATCGAAGGCGTTGGCTATCGCGCCGAAATGGACGGCAAGCGNCTGGTGCTCTATGTGGGGTATTCCCATCCGGTTTATTTCGANCCGGACAATGGGATTTCCTTTGCCGTGGAAGAACGCGGCCGCAAGGTGATCATCAGCGGTATTGATAAAGAATATGTCGGCGAAATTGCGGCGCGCGTGCGCAAGCAGCGCCCCCCTGAGCCCTATAAGGGCAAAGGTATTCGCTACGAAGGCGAAATCGTCCGGCGCAAGGCTGGTAAGACCGGAAAGGTCTAATAGGATAGGGGCATTATGGCAAATAACATGAATGATCCTCGGAAGCGACGCCAGCGTCGTATCCGGTTGAAGATCTCCGGTACGCCCGAGCGCCCGCGGCTGAATGTCTTCCGCAGCCTGAATCACATCTATGCCCAGGTGATCGACGACGTGGCCGGGAAAACCTTGGTCTCGGCGTCCACCGTGGACAAGGAAGTGATTGAGCAGGTGGCCGGCAAGAAGAAGAAAGAGCAGGCCACTATCGTCGGCAAGATTGNTGCCCAGCGCGCTCTTGACGCGGGCATCAACGAGGTCGTCTTCGATCGAGGCGGTTATATTTACCATGGTCGCGTAAAGGCCGTGGCCGATGGCGCGCGTGAGGGCGGCCTGAAACTGTAGAACGGGGCGACTGCCCGTTTAGGAGTCAACGATGGGTCAGAGAAGACAACAGAGCTTTCGCGAGCAGAAAGACGAATTCGACGAGCGCATCATCGACATCGCCCGTGTAGCCAAGGTTGTGCAGGGCGGCCGCCGGTTTGCCTTCCGGGTCACGGTCGTTGTTGGCGACAATCGCGGCAAGGTTGGCGTCGGAATCGGCAAGGCCCGCACGGTGCCGGATGCGATCCGCAAGGCGCTTGAGACCGCGCGAAAGAATATGAGAGACGTGCCGATGTATGGCACGACGCTGCCGCACGAGGTGATCGGCCAGCATGGCGCGGCCAAGGTGCTGCTCAAGCCGGCTTCTCCNGGTACCGGTGTTATCGCCGGCGGCGGCGTTCGCGCGGTCATCGAGGCCGCCGGCTACCGCGACATCCTGACGAAGTCGCTGGGCAGCTCGAACGTATTGAATGTGATGATGGCGACCATGGATGGTCTGGACCGGTTGATGGACATCCGCCAGGTGGCGGCCAACCGGGGCAAGGAAGTTAACCAGGTGGCGCCGTTCTGGGGGCGTAAATNATGACCAAGTTACGCATTACCTACAGCAAAAGCGCGATCGGCTACACCGTGCGCCAGAAGGCCACCGTCAAGGCGCTGGGCTTCAAGAAGCTGTACGAGACGATCGAACACGANGATTCGCCGGCAATCCGGGGCATGATCAACAAGATCAGCCACCTGTTGACGGTGGAAGAAGTTGAGACCGGTAAATCGCGGTCCAAGAAGGGCGAGTGAGATGAAACTCAACGATTTAGGTCCTAACGAGGGCGCGAAGAAATCACGCAAGCGCGTGGGCCGTGGCATCTCCGCTGGTCAGGGCAAGACCGCTGGCCGCGGTACCAAGGGCCAGGGCGCGCGCAGCGGCGGTGGCAAGGGCGCNTACTTTGAAGGCGGTCAGTTGCCGCTGGCGCGGCGATTGCCGTTCAAGCGCGGGTTCACCAATATCCGCCGCGTGGAATATAAGACCGTCAACCTTGACCGGTTGGCCGAGTTTGAGTTCGGCGGCGAGACGGTCGATCCGGATCTGATGGCGGCCATCGGCCTCATCAAGAAGCCCACCGACCGGGTGGTTATCCTGGGCGAGGGTGAGCTGTCGGAGGCGATCACCGTCAAGGCTCATCGCTTTTCAGCCTCGGCTAAAGAGAAGATCGAAGCCGCGGGCGGCAAGGCAGAGGTTATCCCGTTCAATGCCTGATGCCTGATCGGTCGGGTCACCCCGACCGACGAGCGGCATGTGAGCGCGCCGGAGAAATGTAATGATAGAATCAGTACGCGCAGCCTTTACCTTGCCTGACCTGAGGCGTCGCATCCTGTATACCATCGGGATGTTGATCATCTATCGTTTGCTGGCCAACATCCCCGTGCCGGGGGTGAACCTGCAAGCGTGGTTGCTGTTCACATCGCAACAGACCGGCAATGCCGTGGTTGACTTTCTCGACCTGCTTTCGGGTGGCGCGGTCAGCAACTTCTCGGTGATGGCCATGGGTGTGTATCCTTACATCACCGCGTCGATTATCATCCAGTTGCTGACGCCAATCATCCCGCAGCTCGAAGAGTTGCAATCTGAAGGCGAGTCGGGCCGGAACAAGCTAAATCGCTATACCTATTATCTGACGGTTCCGCTGGCATTTTTGCAGGCGATTGGTCAGATCCGCCTGGTGGGCGTCAGCCTGGCGGGTGGCGTCGAATCGATCATGCCTAACTTCGGATTCGGCCCTTCGGAACTGTTGCCGACGTTGACCACTCTGGTGGCGATGGTCGGCGGCACGATGTTCGCGATCTGGATTGGCGAGCGCATCACCGAAGAGGGTGTTGGTCAGGGTATCTCGTTGATCATCTTCGGCGGCATCGTCGCCGGCATCATCCCGAGCCTGGCCCAGATGCTGACCTTGGATACGACGGCGCGGATCTTCTCGATCGTCACATTCTTGCTCTACCTGGTATTGACGGTGCTGGTCATTGTCATCATCCAGGAAGGACAGCGGCGAATCGCCGTTCAATATGGGCGCCGGGTGAGAGGGCGTAAGATTTATCAGGGTCAGAGCACCTATATACCGTTGAAGGTTAACACCGCGGGCATGATCCCGATNATCTTTGCCCAGTCGATCCTGACGTTCTTCCCGCTCATCGCCGGCCTGTTTATCAGCGGCAGCGGGTCGTTCATCGACCGGGCAGCCTCCGCTGTCAGCCAGTTTGGCACCAACCAGGACCCGACCGTAGCGCCGTTCGCATTTGGAACCTACTGGATTCTTTATTTCATACTGGTTGTGGCCTTCACGTTCTTCTACACTGACGTGATGATCCGCCAGCAGAATTTGCCGGAGACGTTNCAGCGCCAGGGTGGTTTTATCCCCGGCATTCGCCCCGGCAAGCGAACGGAAACATACATCATGTCGGTCGTGCGCCGCATCACGCTGGTGGGCGCCCTATTCCTGGGTCTGATCGCGATCCTGCCCGGTATCATGGCGATTGTGGCCATGATCCTGCAGATCGATGGTCTGGAACAAAGCGTGCTGGTTATCAGCGGCTCAGGTCTTATCATCGTGGTCGGCGTCGTCATCGACACGATGCGCCAGTTGGAAGCGCAACTGCTGATGCGCCACTATGAAGGGTTCATCAAGTCATGAAATTCATCATCTTGATTGGCCCGCCGGGCGCCGGAAAAGGCACCCAGGCCAAGATGTTGGAGCAATCCCTGGGATTGCCCCAGGTTTCGACGGGCGATTTGTTCCGTTATAANCTTAAGAACGAGACTGAGTTGGGCAAGCTCGCCCGCACCTTCATGGATAAGGGCGAGCTCGTTCCCGACGAGGTTACGGTGGCGATGGTCAAGGATCGCCTGGCGCAGGAAGACGCGGCCCATGGGGCTATCCTCGATGGATTCCCCCGAACCCAGGCCCAGGCCGACGCGCTCGACAAAATGCTGGTACAATTGGGCGGTCGCATTACCGTCGTGCCCAACATTGTGGTCGATCGCGAAGAACTGGTTCAGCGTCTCTTGAGGCGCTCGCAAATTGAAGGGCGCGCCGATGATACGGAAGATACGATCCGTAATCGGATGCGCGTGTATGAAGAACAGACCAAGCCGCTGCTGGACTATTACGAAGAGCGGGGGCTGGTTGTGGAAGTGAACGGCCGGCAAAGCATAGAGGCCGTTCAGCAGGACCTGCGCCGGGTGATCGAGCAGGCTTGCTGATGGAAATAGGCCGGGTTGATGCCCGGCTTGGAGAGTGGAATCATGAAAGTAACATCATCTGTCAAGCGGCGTTGTCCGAAATGCAAGATCATCAAGCGAAATGGCCTGGTGCGCGTGATCTGTGTTGATCCGAATCACAAGCAGCGTCAGGGTTAAGGGAGAGACAGAATGGCTCGTATTGCAGGTGTCGACATTCCGCGCAACAAGCGTGTGGAGATCAGTCTGACGTATATTTACGGTATCGGCCGCACATCCAGCCACCAAATTCTCGAGCAGGCGGAAGTGAACCCGGACACCCGTGTTCGCGATTTGTCTGAGGCGGAAGTCACGCGCTTGCGCCAGCTGGTCGAGAAAGAGTACACGGTTGAAGGTGACCTGCGCCGTGAAGTGGCTATGAACATCAAGCGCCTCGGCGAGATCGGCAGCTACCGCGGGTTGCGCCATCGCCGGCATCTGCCGGCGCGCGGCCAGCGCACGCGCACCAACTCGCGCACCCGCAAGGGNCCGAAGAAGACGGTTGCCGGGCGCGGTCGTCGCAAGGGCGGCAAGTAATAAGTAGTTACGAGTTACGAGTGACGAGTTAGGAGGGGTAACCCTCTAGATATACCTCGTCCTTCGTAATTGATAAAGAGGAAAGATGGGACGTAGAAGACAAGCACAAACGACGCGTAAGAAAGCCAAGAAGATGGTGCCAAAGGGGCAGGCTCATATCTATGCCGCCTTCAATAACACCATTGTGACGATCACCGACACCAAAGGAAATACCATTTCCTGGTCCAGTTCCGGTGGAGCGGGATTCAAGGGCTCTCGCAAGAGCACGCCCTACGCCGCTCGTTTGGCGGGNCAGAATGCTGCCCGCCTGGCGGTGGATAACGGCGTGCAGGAAGTCGACGTCATCGTCAAGGGCCCCGGCCCGGGCCGCGAGGCGGCGATCCGTGCGATCCAGGCCAGCGGTATTCGCGTGACCTCGATCCAGGATATTACGCCGGTGCCGCACAATGGCTGCCGGCCGCCGAAGAAGCGTCGCATTTAATCAAAATTATTACTCGAGTTGTCGAGAGGGAAGAAGGGTGGCCAAGCCCGTAAACCTCTCCCAACCCTGGCCGCGGGGCGATATCNTTTTGGCCGCCGCGATCGGTACTTAAGAGGAGGTACCTAAATTGGCACGTTATAGTGGACCTGTATGCCGGCTGTGCCGGCGCGAGGGCGAAAAGCTCTTTTTGAAGGGGTCGCGTTGTCTGACCCCCAAGTGTTCAGTCGAGCGCCGCGGCTATCCGCCGGGCCAACACGGACGGGAAAACCAGTTCCGCCGTGGTCGCGCATCGGACTATNTGTTGCAGTTACGCGAGAAGCAGAAGGCCCGCCGTATCTACGGNGTTCTGGAGCGCCAGTTCAGCCGGTACTTCGAGCGCGCCTCGCGCCAATCGGGTCTGACCGGCTACAACCTGTTGGCCATTCTCGAGCGTCGTCTGGACAACGTGGTCTATCGCATGGGTCTGGCTGACTCGCGCCCCCAGGCGCGACAGCTGGTTCAGCACGGCCACATCATGCTCAACGGCCGCAAGACCAATATCCCCTCGGCCCTGGTGGCCCCGGGCGATGTCGTGTCCGTCCGCAAGGAAAGCACACGGCGAACCTACTTCAAGGACTTGCGCCAGAACATGGATGATCGNCGCGTACCGCGCTGGTTGACGGTGGAAGCTGCCAACCTGTCGGGACGCGTTTTGCACGCGCCTGCCCGTGAAGATATCGACATCTCGCTCAACGAACAGTTGATCGTCGAGTACTACTCCCGTTAACGGCAGTTGCTCATCTTGAAACAGACCGATTCATGGGAGTCGTCGAGCGCGGCGGGAGCGATCGCAACAGGATCGATCCCGCCGGCAGATTCCCGACAGGGAGGTAATCGCCTTGACTATCAATAATCTTGTAATGCCGAAGATCGAAAGCACGGCCATGACAGCAGAGTATGGTCGTTTCGTGATCGGGCCGCTGGAGCGGGGGTATGGCACTACGGTCGGCAACGCGCTGCGGCGCGTGCTGCTGGCGTCGCTGCCCGGCGCGGCCATTACATCTATTCGCGTGACCGACGTGCCGCATGAGTTCTCGGCCATCCCCGGCGTGCGCGAAGACATGATGCAGTTTATTTTGCACGTGAAGCAGTTGCGGCTGCGTCTCGTGAACACCGACATTGCCCGCATGCGCCTCGAGGTGCAGGGTGCCGGCCCGGTCACCGCGGCCGACATCCAGGTTCCACCCGAGGTTGAAATCATCAATCCGGACTTGTATCTCTTCACGGTCGATTCCGACGATACGTATCTGGAAGTTGAACTGATGGCGGAGACCGGGCGCGGCTATTCGCCGGCCGAGGACCGGGGGCGCCTACCCATCGGGGAACTGCCGGTAGACGCGATCTTCAGCCCCATCCGCCGCGTGGCCTATGAGGTCGAGAAGACGCGCGTGGGCCAGGTGGCCGACTACGATCGCACCGTCATGGAGATTTGGACCGACGGCACCATCAAGCCCGAAGAGGCGTTGGCCCAGGCGGCTCAGATCCTGATACAGCACCTGCGGCCGATTGCCGGCGTCAGCGAAGAGACATTTGTCACCGTTGAGGAAGAGAAGGAAGAAGAAACGATCCCCAACGAGATTTACGACACGCCGATCGAACAGCTCGATCTCAGCGTTCGCGTCTTCAACTCTCTGAAGCGCACCGGCATCACCAAGGTTGGCGAGATGCTGGAGATGCTGGACCGTGGCGAAGAGACGATGCTGGCCATCCGTAATTTCGGTGACAAGTCGCTGGATGAATTAAAACAACAGCTTCGGTTAAAGGGTTTCCTGTCCGAAGAAGATGAGGCCAAGCGGTCGGCCTAAGCCTCCGATGGCTTTTAGAGGAGATAACGATGCGTCATAAAGTACATGGCCGCAGACTAAATCGCGACACTGCCCATCGCAACGCCCTGCGGCGAAACCTGATCGCCGATTTGCTGGTGTTCGAACAGATTACGACGACCGAGGCCAAGGCGCGCACCATCCGCCCGGCCGCGGAGAAGATGATCACCCTGGCCAAGCGCGGCCTGGCCCAAAATGAAGAACAACCGGGTTCCGTGCTCCACGCGCGCCGGTTGGCGGCATCGCGCTTGCCCAACACACGCACGACGGAAGCGGAAGATGGAACATTTGAGGACATCGACGTCGTTCGCAAGTTGTTCGAGGAAATCGCTCCCCGGTATGCGAATCGTCCGGGCGGCTATACCCGCATGGT
>JAACJX010000042.1 GCA_014237545.1 Ardenticatenia bacterium
GACCAGTTCTGCCTCTTCTCTGCTGTCGGCAGACAGTGCATACACCTTTTGCCAAGAACTGCGCCGATTCCCGTAAGCGCACACTACCGCAATGGGGTCAACCAGTGTTTGCTGAATCGCAACCGAATACCATCTATCTATTCTTCTATCAGGATCGATACGTTTCAGAATGGTCATAGCCCGGTAAAGCACAACTCACCTTGCAGTTATCGACCGACCTCAGTTTTCTAACAATGTCGCGATCGAACAACCGTTTTCCAGTCTAATTTCGTAACCATTAGTAAAAGCGTTAGCAAACTCCTCCTGATGGGATACTAGGATAATCCGATGCAATTCTTGCTTCAGATCTTTCAATTCATCGATCATTTGTCCCCGGCCATCTAAATCAAGGCCGCCAAACCCTTCATCAATAATTACTGATTCCACGCGACGCAACCCCTGATTAGCATATCGCCCTATACCAAGGGCAAGGCTAACAGCAACCCGAAATCTCTGGCTGCCGCTGAGATAGGCAACCGGCATCGGTTTTGGAGATACACCATGCCCAACTTCAGCGTTATAAACAACAATGTCCAAAGCGTTTTTACTATCCCCTTCCCGTAATTCAAGAGAAAGGGAGCCCCCAGATACTCGTTCGAGGACCTCGTTCGCATTGTCTACAATCGCTTTCTCGACCTGCCGCAACAGAAAACGCTGGAGTCGATCGCGTCCTAGAAATATTGTGAGAGTCCTGTACAGTTGGGCCATCTCCATCGCCTTCGCCTGTCGTTTTTCCAGATCAAGCCGGCGACTCCTCCGCTCTTCCCGCTCATGTTTCTGTGCAAGCTTGATGTCGCGAGCTTCAGTGCAGGCACGCTTTTCATTTCGCAACTCAACCGCGGCGCTCTCCAATTCCTCTGTCGGTCGTTGGGCATCCTTTGGAATTTCGACCAATTGCCCATCAAGTTCCGTCCGCCGTTGCAGTCTGGTAGCATGTTCACGTCGAGCTATTTCAAGTTCTTGCAGGCGGGAATCAGCACCCGTTAAGGAGCTTTTTTCATCTATCCACCTTTGTAGCTCGTCATCCGTAAACGACCCCACCATCGATGCCCAGGGCAGTGACAGGCTAGCTTCTTGCCTGCTCATATGAGCTTCGATCTCAGTGGTGCGGCCCCTATCTTTTTCTACCGTTTGTACGGCCCGATCCCGGCGATCTTTTGTAGCCTCATAGCTTTGCTCAAGTTTGGTTTTTCTTTTCTCGTTCTCTTCAATTTCGACACCCAGCCCCTTGATAGATGCCTCGAGGGAGTTTTTCTCCTCTTCCTGAGCGGCAATCTCCTGTCGAAGGCTCTCGATTCGTTCCGCCGGGTAGTCGCTCTCTAACTCTTGCAGCCGTGCAATGGTTGGCTTCAGCTGTTGCTTCAGCCCGACTTGTTCCGATTGCATGGTGTGCAAGTCCTTGAGAGTGGCCTCGAATTGTTCCAAATGTGATACACGATTCTGGAGATCGTCCATTTCATTCGGAGTCGGGTACGGCGCCGAGATTAGCGATACATCTTTCGAGGGTCGGACTTTAAGCTGGTATTCTTTAGATAACCTGGCAAACGATTCCTCAGCCTGTTTTTCCGCCCGCTTCCGCCGATTGCGCGCATTCTCCACTTCCTTACTTTCCACTTCAATTTGTCCGATCAACTCGCGCGCTAATGTCTCTAATTCGCTCAATTGCTGGTCGATGCTTTTAAGTTCGTCCTTGGCCTCATCATAGGCATCCTGGACCCGCACAACCTCGGCCGAGGTATCCCGGATTTCTTTATCGACCCGCGCCTCCTCTGCCTCCATATGTTCCGGCGTGAGATCCTGGCCGCAATATTGACAAGTGGGTTTTCCTTCGACCTCCTTGAGACGCCTGAGTTGCTTCATAGAATTGCTACGCGCCTGCTCTGCTGCGCCCAGTTCCTTAGATAGCGCCTTAGTCGCCCTATCGGTTTTCTCCTGCTCTATTTCAAACATCTTTATCCTATTACGAGCATCTGATAACTGAGTAGAGCATGCCGAAACAAGGTCCTGCGACTCCTCTTCTTGTCCACGAGATTCATTCCATTCATCACGAGCCTGGATGAGTTGTTGTAGCCACGGGATCGCTAGATTAATAAGCTGTCGTGTTGTTACCTCTTGGTAAGCATCAGCAACCTGGTTATCCAGATCGCTTGAAAACGATCTCAGCTTCTCCTCTTGGGAAAGGACAAGGGTTCGCAATCTTTCCATCTCTTCCAGGTCATGCCGGCTCCTTTCTAGCGGCTGCCGGGCTTCGGCTAAAGCCAACTGCCTCTTCTGGGAGGCCTCAAGCTTGCGCCTTAGTTCAAAAAGCACGAAGCGAACCGACTCAAGGTCAGTAGATATGACTTCTGCCTGCCGGGTCAGCTCATCAGCCTGTTGGTCATTTTGAGCGATATTTCTTTGCAACTCCTGATAGCGCCTGCGCATACTTTGTAATTCTTTGAGAATTGGCAACACTGCAGTCAGTTCGGCAAGACGCGCCGCATCTGCCTCGACCTTTGAGGATTGAGCGAATAGGATTTCATCATGCGCAATCTGTTCTGAGAGAGATATGTAATCCGCCTTAAGCGATGCCCACTGTTTGGCATCGCTTTGCAGGCGAATGTTGTTCTCTAGGAGCTTTTCAGTAGCGGCGAGGTTGATTTCTATATTGTTCAGTTCTTGCTCGATCGCATCAAGCTCCTCTAATGTCACAGAAGGCACCTCGGACAGTTGGTTACTAAGGGCCTTCGCTTCACTCGCTAATTCACTATGTTTATTCCGGGCGCTCTCCTCTAATTCACGGAAGGCCGAGAGATCGATGAGTTCGGACAATATGATATGGCGTTCTGCTGGTGTAACCTCTAATAACTTATCACTCTTACCTTGCTGAAGAAGTATAGACGCGGTAAATGTCTCATCACTCAGCCCAATATTCCCTTCAATCCATGAACGAAATCCGTCATCCATATCCGTTTGCGGCACAGGTTGAGGGCCTGGCCTTCCAGGGTAGGGTGCGTTTGGTCCGCTCAAGTGAAATATTTGTCGAGTAGATCGTCCATTGGACGACACAGTCCGCCGAACCCGATAAACGTCCTTGTCGATAAGAAACTCAAATTCAACAATTAGGCTATCGGATTCGTGATTCACCAGATCCGTATAATTCTGCTTTCCGCCTCTATGACGTCCATATAACGCAAAAGTGACGGCGTCAAATATGGCTGATTTACCAGCCCCATTCTTCCCCTTGAGAATCCAGAGAGGGGCACCATCGAAAGTAAGTTCGGCTTCCTCCCGATAGCTCATAAAACCTTTCACGTAGATACGTTGTGGAATCATTGCGCACCTCCCTCATTCAAAAGTCCCTCGACCAATGACAGCAATTGGTCTCGATTCGGGTCGTCCTTAAGTTGGATATCTAGGTAGCTGCGAACAACCCCGGCTACGTTGTGAAGCGCCTTGATTTCAAGCTGAGGTTGATCTTGTTGCAGCCGCCCAACGCTCTGCACGACGCGATCATACCAACGGGGAAAAACGGCCTCGATGTCTTTGCAAAGCGTGTGCCTGTCATGCCGCGCCGGATCCCAATGCAATGTATAATGAACGAGCGCCTTATCCGCGTCTGGGTATCGCTCGGCCAACGTAGGTAGCTCAGCATCAGGATCTTCGATCACGATACGGTACATAGGCGCAATATGCAGCGGTAAAAGCTGTAACTGAGTGGAACCGCTCTGGTCGATATCGGCAATTACAACACTCTTCTGGTCATCCCGTTCATTACCACTCGTCCGTACGATACTGCCGGAATAGCGGATGTGGGCCGTATCTGGGATGCCAGAGATAGCGGGCTGGGGCTTGTGAATATGCCCATAAGCGGCATAGGCCCAGTAAGTGGGGATATCGCCCGGCTCAAAGACAACGTCCTCCAACTCTGATAGAGCGTGATTTGTGTTAGGGCGGATGCCACGGATGAGCACATGACTGACCAGGACACTGGGCAGGTGGGGATCGAGTTTCTGCTCGATATGCTTCAATGTCGCCCTGAACTGATCCTGAATGGCTCGATTTTTCTCCTCCGGGGTTGAATATTTGACGTTCTCCTGGGACAGGTAGACACGAGCCCTCGGGTAGGGCATCATTACAAACTGAACCACTTTCCCCTCTCGATCGGCCAAACGTAGCAATTGAGGGTTAGGCGATACGTAGAGACGGCCGGTTAGGTGAGTGTTCATTGGCCCTTTTTGGTTGGGCAAGACCAGCTCCAGAGCGTCTCTCAGCATCTCAAAGAAGACTTCGTTGTCGTGGTTTCCGCTGATTGCAATAATGGTACCGCCGCGGTGAAGAAAGGAGTGGAAGATATCCTTGATGTCACGGACTGCCTGCTTCATCGCATCAATCCGGCTGATGCTTTCTAGGATATCTCCTGCTACGATCATGACATCCACTTGATGGGCTTCCAGATAACCGGCGATTTGTCGCAATGAATCACGAATGTCTTCAGCCAGTGATTGACGCCCCAATTTCAGGTTCATATGCCAATCGGCCGTGTGCAAGATCCTCATCGTCAAACCCTCCTGATTTCGCCGAACAAATTCACAACCTACGCATCGATAAAGTCGGCAGCTGCGGGCGTAGAATCCGGGTCAGAGCCCGCCTCTCTAGGGTTCATTGCCCACACCGGAAACGGAACACGAACATGCATAGGCTCGCGAAAGTTGTCCTGGATGACCAGCTTCTCATCTAGTGAGAGAGAGCTGGCCTTGCGCCGCGCAGCGTCACTCAGGAATCGCCAAACAGCCGAGCCCAATTCCAACGGACCGGTCATACCTAATACACGAATCGCCGCATTTTCAATGACTCTTTCAGATACTTTGGATGCCTGTTGTTGAGCGCCAAGCAAGATGATACCTTGGGAACGCATTTCGGCCGCGACAGTCTCAATTAATTCGGTAATGGCATCGCCGGCACCACGCGGCGCAAAACGGTTGAGCTCATCAAGTACTACTAGATAAATCAGGCCGCCGATCATGTTTGTTCCGGTACGCGCCTCGACCAATTGTCGAAAGATAGTAGCCACAACAAATCGTTGGAGCTCGGGTCTTCCCGCCAGCGACGCCAAATCAACGACGATCGGATCACTCGTGTCCGCTCTGACCACATCTAACGGATGACCATTCTCATCATCGCGCCTTAATACGCCGCCGCCCTCATAGACCAACTTCAATAATCGGCGATTCAGTTTTTTCCAAGTAGACGTGTGATGATTACGAAGCACGCGCTTGTCGTCGGAGAGTGCCATCTGCGCATTGACCCAGTCCAGTAACCCCTGGAATGTATTCTTTGGCAGGTGGTCAAGGCGTAGCGAACGTTGGGCTACGCCGTCATCGTTTACGCGCTCATGGGTTAACATTTGCTCGATATCGAGTACCAGGACGCCGAAATTGGGATCGTTAGTATCCACCTCAGCAAACAAATAGCGGAAAAGGTCGCGGGAAATTACATCGCTTAAACTCCAGCTATAGGGGCTGACGTTTTTGGTTCGCCCGGTATTGACAGCCAGGCTGTTTGTACGTTGCTGAGGCGCAAGAAAGCTCGCTTCCTGAAACGGTTTCGGATCATCAATACCCAACTCATGCCATGTCGACATATGCTTCTCGCGATCGAAGTCTTGGTTAGGGCGATCAATATGAAATAGATCAAAATTCTTGACGTTGAGAACAATTGGGACAACCCGAAGGCGCTTCGCATCTGAAGGGCGCGAGGCCTGTTGCTCGCGCGCCTTGTGGAGGAGCATCCATACCGTCCACATCAAGAAACTCGACTTTGTGCCTCGTCCCGCGGCGCCGTTCACATTCATGTGGCCGCCGTTTGCACCCAGCAGATAATCTAGATCAATAACCCCGGGTCCTGCCAATTGGGTTCCGCCATTCTTGACTAGGCCGACCTCGAGGGGTCGGTCAATCTCATCCGCCTCATAGGCTAGTCTGGCATCGTCCGGGCCGGCGAGGACAACGTAGCTCCGTTCCAATGGCGACGTCAAGACTGAAGGTTCAACTCGCAAGATACTGGCTTCGGCGTAGGTATACCCTTCGTTGGCAAAGGGGGGGACGTAGGTGAGATCGTTGTCCGATTCATCCACCTCGCCGCCCATATTGTGTTGCCGACTGCGCCGCCGCACTTCGTCCACAATGGCATAGAATTTATAGGTTTGGTTGGCAATATCACTTTCACAGACAACCAGCTGCGTCTTTTCAATCAGAACCTCTGGCGGCACCCAAAAATAAAACTTGCTGCTCGTCGCCTCTTGCTGAGGCGGAGCACCAACCCGACCGATTATTATCCGACCGTCGGATAGTAACACGGCTCCTTTGGGCTTGCTCTCGCCGATCATTCCAGATCCGTTACTATTCATATCATCATTAACAGAGGCGCTTTCCTGGGCTCCGATTAATGCGTTCATCTTTCCTCCTATAAATTTGCCAGACGGTAAAAGTGATTTATCAGACACTCTGACTGGGTGAATAGCGCCCCTAGGCTTTCTTCAGCCCTTTGAATCGGATGAATGGATACTGGAGCGCGACTGTATTGCTGATCCCGACACCGATACTCACAGATCGTCTGTGAATATCGATCAAGATGATCCCACGCCCCGCCCAGCTCATTCTCAAAAAACTTCAAAGGGATTTCTAATCGGACGATACCCCAATTGGGAAGTTCGCCGTTTCCGCCAGCGATTCTGACATACCAGGTTACAACCGAAATGTGCTGTTCCTGCATAATGAAGGCTGGTGTGCGCTCGCCTGGTCTTAGATCGTAGAAGACCTGCCAGCCCTCCGGATGAAGAGGGACATATTTCAGAGTCTTGATCATCCCAATGACAGGCGTGGTTTCCTGGTCGATAGCACCGGCACGTGGCTTTAAGCGGCCATCCACTAGAGTTGGCACGTCACCAAAGCGGACGAGAGCCTGCTTCTCGAGACGCGTCATTTCATCCATGGATCGGTTTTGCGTCGCGCGGCGCATGCGTTCAAAGTCGAAGGACCAGCCATTTCTGATCGGCTGGCAAATAAGAAGACGAAAATGCTCCTCGTTGAGCGCTATAGCAAAGTCCTCAATCTCGTCCCAGGGGAAAAAATCAACCGCCAGAGAAACGACCTGCTCAACAATGACAAATTCTCGGCGCAATAAACCATTTTCATTACGCATGACAACCGCGCCTATTTGAGAAAGGCGCACCGGAACCGGATATCCCTGCGGGCTGCGCAGCCAGGCGACGGTTTGGCCAACATCCTTCCCGTCAATGAATCGTTCCGGTTGGTAAGCCCAGGAACCTGGCCGTTGGGATTTGTGGATATCCCTGGCAGCCCAGGCTTGTGGCGGCATTTCGTAGGATAAGTTTACTCTCATCTCCTCCATTTCTTCATCTTGTCCCGCATAGCCTTCATCGAAGGTCATCGGCAGGCCAACATGGGCTCTTACCCTCTGGGCTCCGTAGTTTCGCAGGAAGTCTATTCCCCTCTTCATTCCACTACCCTCCTAATTCCATCTCGCTTTGGTAGATGGCAATAGCCGCAGATCTTGCAAACGGTAACGAATTGCCGCGCGGCTTAGAAGCAATTCAGTAGCTAGACGCCAAACCAGATCTTCGCCTTGAAGGTATGGGCCATACGCCTCGGCTTTGGCGCGAATAATAGCCTTCGGCATGAGCAGTTCCACTGCAAACCGGTTCGCTTCTCGTTCCATTTGTTCCAATGATGGGATATACACCGAACCAGGCGTCGCCCGATTAAAGGCGATGCGACCGGAGGGCATCTCCTGTGTTTCCCCCTCCTCAAGCGGTTCAGCGGCCATACCAAGGCCTTCGATCAAATAGCTCTCTCCATCATCTGGAAGTTCGGCCAAAAGCGACCGGTGTAGAAGGTA
>JAACJX010000421.1 GCA_014237545.1 Ardenticatenia bacterium
GGTCAGATCGAGAGCCTGATCGACTTCATCAGCATTGGCGCGCGACTTTTGCTGATCAAGAGCCGCGCCCTGTTGCCCCGGCCACCGATCGTCCCACTCAATGAGGAAGAGGAAGAAGACCCGGCCGAAGCGCTGCTCCGGCAACTGAAAGCGTATAAGCGGTTCAAGAGCGCAGCCAAGTGGCTGGACGAACGACAGCAGCGCGGGTTGCGCACCTATCTGCGGGTCGCGCCGCCGCCGCGCCTGGAAGGCCACCTCGATCTGTCAGGCGTGGATACCGAGACGCTACTGGAGGCCATGAGAGCGGTTTTGGCCCGCGTGGAGACGATGGAAGAGTCGCTCGAAGTAGTGCGGCCTCGCCAACTAACGATCGAGGACCAGATGGGCAAGTTGCGCCACTCTCTGGGCCGCGGCCGTCCCTTTCTTTTCGCCGAGATATTAGCCAACCCCCACGATCGGACGGAGATCGCCGTCTCCTTGCTTGCCCTGCTGGAGTTGATCAAACGGCGCGAAGCCCAGGCCCATCAAACCCGAATGTTTGGTCCAATTGAGATAACCACCGCTTAGCCCTCTTCCCCTGCGCCCAACCGGCTTGTCGAGCTAGACGCTATACTCAGGCAGCCAGTCGCCGTGCGCCGCGATTAACTCATCAACGAGATCGCGTATCTGACCCAGGTCCAGCTCGGCCGCCGTGTGCGGATCCATCATCGCCGCGTGGTAGATGTGCTCCCGCCTCCCGGTCAGGGCCGCCTCGACTGTCAGCGCCTGGACAGTGATGTTTGATTGCATCACGGCCGCCAATTGCGGTGGAATGGTTCCGATATGGGTCGGCTGAATGCCGTTACCATCGACGAGGCAGGGTACCTCGACACAGCACCCAACCGGCAGATTTTCGATGAGGTGGTCATTGGCCACATTTCCATAGATAACGCGTGGGACGCCGGTTTCCAGGCTGTGAATGATGTAGCCGGCGTACTCATGCGATCGTTCGACTGCAAGCTCAATCGAATCGACTTCCAGTATTCCGCGCATCATCTGCCACCCGGCAATCTGATTTTCGCACCGCGTAATGTACTCATCGAGAGGAATATTAAACTTTTCGATCAGATCAGGCCGATCGCGCTTGATAAACCAGGGCACGTACTCGCTGAAATGCTCGCTCGATTCGGTGACGAAATATCCCAGATACCGCAGCGCTTCGTACCGCACCCGGTTCCAATCCGGTATGCGCCCGCCGGAAGCGACTTCGCGGATCAAAGGGTAAAGGTCTTCTCCATTACGCTCAAAGCGCAGGTAGAAAGCCATATGATTGATGCCCGCGCAGAGGTAATTGATTTCTTCAATAGGGACATTAACGTCGCGAGCCAGTTGTTCGGCCGTGCCCTGGACGCTGTGGCACAGGCCGACATTCCGGATTGTTGTCGCCCGGTTCACCGCCCAACAGTTCATGGCCATCGGGTTCACGTAATTCAGCAGCCATGCATCGGGACAGAGCGCTTCCATCTCATGGCACATCTCCAGCAGCACGGGAATCGTGCGCAAACCTCGCATAATGCCGCCGATGCCCAACGTATCGGCGATGGTCTGCCGCAGGCCGTACTTCTTGGGCACTTCGAAATCGATCACGGTTGAGGGTTTGTACCCTCCTATCTGGAACATCGTGATGACGTAATCTGCCCCCTCCAGCGCCCGACGGCGGTCTGTGGTAGCGACGATCCGGGGGGTTGCCGCCAGCGTTCGGGCCACGCGGTGAGCCACGATCTCTGAGGTGTGCAGGCGCTCCTCATCGATATCAAAGAGGCTGATCGTCGAATCAGCCAACTCAGGAAAGCTGAGAATATCCCCCAGCAGATTTTTCGCGAACACGGTGCTTCCCGCACCAACTAACGTGATCTTTGACATCGTTCTCCCCAGTATTAATAAGGGTTTAATACTTATGTCAACTTATGCTTCATGATTCGTACCCACCCTCGCAACCGGATGCCGGTTAGAACCAGGGCCGTCAAGAGGCGCGGGTACTTATCCTCATAGAACTTCTGATAGAAGACTTCCATAGCCCGTACCGACTCGCGGGCGACCCTGACGCGGGTCTCTTTGGGCGGGCGGGCGATATCGGCCGACTCTTTCCGCAAGCCGGAACTGGCTCCTTTGTAATGCAATACCTCAACCAGCGGGTAGTAGATGATTTGATAGCCTGCTTCGTGGATACGATAGCAGTAATCGATATCCTCCCCATAGAAGAAATAAGTTTCGTCCCAGCCGCCAAGCTGCCGGTCGAGCGAGCGCGGCATCATCATGTACGAGCCGGCAATGACTGGCACGGGGTGAACTTTTGAGAAATCTTCGTAGTTTCTGAAGTAACCGTTGAGTTTCGGGCTGTTGGGGAACAAGCGGCTCAGGCCGGTGAAGTGGAAGAAGGCGTTGTATGGCGTGGGGAAACCGCGGTGATTGTCTGGGTCGCGCTCGCCGTTCGGATATACCAGCCTGACCGTCAGCGCGCCCACCTCGGGGTTCTGGCGCATGTAATCCACCGGCTCGGCCAGCGCGTCGCGACTCACGACCGTATCGGAGTTAAGGAACAGGAGAAACTCGCCGCGGGCGACCGCCGATCCCCGGTTATTGGCGGCCGAGAACCCCAGGTTTTCCCGACTCGCAATCAGCACCGCCTGGGGGTACTTGCCGGCCACCATTTCCGCGCTGCCATCGGTGGAGGCATTATCGACGACAATGACCTCAAGGCCGCCAACCGGCGAAATGGCGGCATATAGCGAGGCCAGGCAGTCATCCAATAGCTGGCGCGTGTTGTATGACACAACAATGACCGACAGATCCATACCACTCGATTTTATCCCCTTTCCGGCAAACCACCCTCCATTAACTAAACCTTATCCCGCCATTAACACGCCGTTGACGTCGCCATCATAAGATTCTACTGTCTACCAGCATTGTAAATAACACACATAAGCGATTTAGCGAAAGTGACCCATGCACATTCTTGTTACCAATGACGATGGCGTGACGGCGCCCGGCTTGCTGGCGCTGGCCCAGGGCATGGCCCGATTCGGCGAAGTGAGCGTTCTGGCTCCCGATCACGATTGGTCTGGTGGAGGGCACGTCAAGACCCTGCGCCGGCCATTACGGGTGCGCCGGGTGCGGATGGCCGACGGCAGCAGCGCTCTGACAAGCGATGGCGCGCCATCGGACTGCGTCGCCCTGGGACTCATGGGATTGCTCCCCCATAAGGTTGACCTGGTAGTATCCGGCATTAATCCGGCGGCCAACCTCGGTCACGACGTGACTTACTCCGGCACAGTCACGGCCGTGATGGAAAGCATCATTTGGGGCGTGCCCGGAATCGCCGTCTCGCTCGATGGCGGCGATGTGGATAGCTACGAATTAGATTACCAGCCTGCGGTGGAGATCGTCACGCAAGTCGTGGCAACTGTTCTGACCCATGGCCTGCCCAAAGGCGTCTTCCTCAACGTCAATGTCCCCAACTTGCCGCTATCGAGCATTAAAGGGGTTCTGACGACAAGTCAGGGGTTGCGCGTCTACCGCGACCGTCTCGACCGGCGCGTAGACCCGCGCGGGCGAGACTACTACTGGATCGGCGGGGATCGACCGACCGGCGTGCCGCGGGAAGGGACAGACGTCGGCGCGCTGGCCGCCGGTTACGCTTCCGTGACGCCTCTCCGCCTGGACCTTACCGATCACAAACAACTCGAAGCCATGCAAGACTGGAGATGGCAACCACATTTGGCGTTCAGTGAAACACCGGTGTTCAGCAAAAACGGACATTGATCGCCGCACGCCCGCAAGGGAACACCACTAATAGCTGGGTGGGTTCGGGTTGCCGACAAACCAGGTGATGTAGACGAACAGGCCGATCAGCGTGGCCAACATGTAGAGCGCGTAGGCAACCCGCATGAAGGCCTTGTAATTATTGAAGCGCAGGAATTTTGGCATCAGCTTGTTAGCCCTCAGCGTGACAAACAGGCCAAATACCAGCGCCGCAAAGCCCACGGCCGCGTGTATTCGCGTCGTGGCAATCGCTGATAGCGGCAACCCGGCCGGATTCGATGCCGGCGCGACAAAATCCCGAAACGGTAGCACCATCAGCCACAACACGAGAACCGCGTTGAGCGTGGCGGCGGAGGTCTGAAACCAGCGGTGGGCGTCATAGTGCCCGCGCACAGCCAGGACCACGCCCACGGTCAGCAACAGTGCCACCAGCCCGCTGGCCAGCAGTGTCATATCCGCCGCCCAATTGGCGCCTGTTCCCAAAAAGCCCGGTTGGTGCAGAAGCTCGGTCATGTCCTTTCTCCTCCGCAATCGGGCTCGCCCCCGCCGCTACTTTAAACGACTAATGACTGATGATCTTGCTCAAGAACAACTTGGTCCGCTCGTGTTTGGGGTCGTTGAACAACGTTTTCGGCGCGGCCATCTCTACCACGCACCCCTGATCCATGAATACCACCCGGTCGGCCGCCGAACGAGCAAAGCCCATTTCGTGCGTCACGACGACCATCGTCATGCCGCCCCGCGCCAGATCAAGCATGACGTCGAGCACCTCCTTGATCATCTCCGGGTCCAGGGCGCTGGTCGGCTCATCGAACAACATGATCTTGGGGTTCATCGCCAGCGAGCGCGCGATGGCTACGCGCTGCTGCTGGCCGCCGGAGAGCTGCCGGGGGAAGGCGTGGGCCTTCTCCGGGATGCCGACGCGCCGCAACTGCTCCATGGCGACCTCTTCGGCCTCCTGTTTATTGCGCTTCCGAATCAAACGCTGGGCAAGAGTGATATTGTCCAGGACCGACAGATGGCCGAACAGGTTGAACTGTTGGAATACCATGCCGACCTCGGCCCGTACGGCGTTGATGTCTGTCTTCTTATCCTCTAGATGAACGCCATCGACGTAGATCGATCCCTGGGTCGGCACCTCGAGATGATTGATGCAGCGCAACACCGTACTCTTGCCAGAGCCACTGGGACCAACGACAACGACTACCTCTCCCCGGCGAACGTTCAGGCTAAACCCACAAACCGCCATCACGCTGCCAAACATCTTGTACAAATTATCGATGACGATGATATCCTCGCCGAGGACGTGAGTCGTGGCTGATGGGTTGATATCGACTGATTTATCTTGCATTTTGTCGTAGCCTCTTCTCATACCAGCGCAGGAATAAGCTCAGTGCGATGGTCATGGACAGGTAGAGAAACGTCAGCACCAGGTAACTTTCGCGGAAGCGGAAGGTACTGCCGGCATGAAGCCGGGCCATCTGGGTGATATCGCGCACGGCCAGCACGGAAATTAGCGATGAGTCCTTCAGCATGGCGATGAAGTCATTACCCAGGGCAGGCAACACGTTTCGAATCGCCTGGGGCAGAACAACGTGGCGCATGGCCTGGCCGCCGTTGAGCCCCAGCGAGCGGGCGGCCTCTGTTTGGCCAGGTGGAACTGATTCAATACCGGCGCGAAAAACCTCGGCCAGAAAAGCGCCATAGATGATCGACAGCGCGATAATACCACGCGTGTTGGTGCTGATGCTCTGGCCGGATATCCCGAGCGCATCCGACACTGCCGGCACAATCACCAGGGCAACCGTGAAGATAAGGACAAGCGTTGGCACGCCGCGAATAAATTCAATATAGGTTATGGCGATGTTGCGTACAAACAGGTTGGTGCTGACTCTCCCCAACCCGGCAAGCAAACCGATTAGCAAGGCAATGGCGAAAGCGACGAGCGTCGTATAAATCGTGACCGTAATACCGGTCCCGATAAAGCCCGCCATCCCCCCATCCTGGAAGCCCTGGATTCCTCCGAAGGTGCCCTTGATAAAGTTAAACGCCCGGTTGTAATCGGGGTTGGTCATGATGAGCAGGAGCATCAACAACAGGAATCCAATAATGACGACTAGCCACCACGGGAACCCTTTCGCGTTGAATCGGCTGCTTTGGTCTTTGGGTATAGTTAGGTCGGTCTGTACCTCGCCTGTCATCGAGCCTCCACAAATTTAAACGTTCTTTTTTGCGCCGGTAATTAGGCAGACGGCGCAATGATACACTGCCTGCGCCAAATGAAAAGACGCCACACAGTTTTGTGTGGCGTCTTGGCTGAAATTATCAGAGGTACCACGGCAATTGCCGGGCAACGGTCATGTCCGGCGGTTTACTCAAGGTCTTCGTAGGTAATGGTGAAGGCGTCGGTGAAGTATTTCTCAGCCAGAGTCGCCAGCGTCCCGTTGGCTTCCATCGCGGCCAGAGCGGCGTTCACCGGCCCGACCAGATCACTGCCCTTCGGGAAAACGAAGCCCAACTGATCGCTCGATAGCGACTCGCCCACCAGCTTGAGCGAATCGGCGTTGACGCCCTGGTAGCCCATGCCGGAGGTTTCGTCGATGATGACGGCATCGATGTCACCCGCGATGAGGGCCTGGACGGCGAACGGGAACTGCTCGAAGGCCTGGATGCGATCCGCCGGCAGAATCTCGGATGCCGTCTCAAAGTTGGTCGTGCCCGTCTGCGTGCCCATGACCAGTTCGGGATTGTCGACAAAGGATTGAACGGAGTCAAAGCGATCGTCATCGATGCGGGCCAGAAGGCGCTGCTCGATGCTGATGTATCCGTCGGAGAAATCGACGATCTCGCGCCGATCTTCGGTGATCGTGATGCCATCGGCTGCCATGTCGTACTGACCATCAGCCACAGCCTGGATCATGCCTTCCCAAGCCGCTTCAACGTAGACCGGGGTGCAGTTCAGCAACTCGCAAATCGCGTTGATAGCATCATAGTCCCAGCCGGCCGGCTCGCCGGTCGCGGGATCGATGTAGTTGAAGGGCAAGTAGGCGTTCTCAACGGCGACGGTGATCTCGCGCCCGCCCAAATCAGGCAAATCGCCCGTTTCAGCCGTCTCGCCCGTTTCA
>JAACJX010000132.1 GCA_014237545.1 Ardenticatenia bacterium
GCGCAAGCTGGAAGCGCGCAACCGGACGCACGCCACGACGATCTACGGCCGGCTGGTGGAAAAGAATGGCTGAGATCAGCTATTGAGTGGCCGGGAGGTGGCTTTTATACTGTGATGGGGTTTGTGTCTTTTTTGGTCGGGGTGTTCCAGTCGAGTGATTCACCAAAAGGAGGTTTGAAACATGCAAGTTATCTGCGCAATCTGTGGAAAGAAAACTGAATCTCAATACTCGGGAGTCAAGTATTGCACCAACTGCGGGATATGGCTTTGCCATGATCATGGCAGTGGCAAGAAGCAATGCCCGAAATGTATGAAGTACACACTAAAATAAACTGATATTTTTAGGCAGTGTGAAGAGGAGGAACAATGGGTAGCTTAGACTCCATTCCCGAAAACGCATTAATGCATTATGGAAAAGCTTTTGAGTTCAATACCGCCGAGCAGTATGCTGATGCTGCTGGTGAAGCACTTCTAGCAATAAAGGCAAGTAACATACCTTTCCTGGCTGCCGAACGATTATTAGCAACCAGCTATCTTAGAGGTGGCGGCTCTCATGATGATGGGATAAAGCAGTTAGAGAAGCTCACTAAGTTAGACCCCGCTGACGCAGGTAACTGGTTACGTTACGCATTTCATAATCGGTTGAAGCGAGATGCGCTCTTCGAAACAGCCAATGAGTTCAAAGACTTGGGCATGCACAGAGAGGCAGATGGTTATTTCAAACGGAGCCAAAAGGCTTTTGAACAAGCTCGTAATCGATATCCAGCGTTCTTGGGCAACTATCCTGATGCCGAAGCGATTATAGAAACAATCGAACAACCGCTTGTGGTTGGTGATTACATTGCCGAACACGAGACGATGGCTATTGAGGACGCCAAGTTTTGGTATCAGACAGCTGCGAATTACAATGTCTCTAACATAATGTTGCGATTAGGTGATTCTGACATGCTGGGTGGCGCAGACCTGTCTGAAGTGCAAACGGAACTTGAAAATCTTAGGGCTACTGCTGAGCGCAAACTGGCTCTATTGGAGAACAGTGTCAGTGCCAAGAAACCAAGAAACAAAGCAGTAGAACGAACGCTGAACCAGAAGCTACTCATCAACATTGCCATCGCGGCGATCATATTCCTCTTTTTATGCTGGGGTCTTTATGCCCTTATTACTTGATTACACTGTTCCGCTTTTTTCCTCTGACGAGTCAACGATAAATCGCGCCAACTAATAAAAGAAAGCCGGGTTTCCTCCAAGAAACTCGGTTTTCTTTAGACTTGCACCATCCCCATCCTCACCGAAAAATGCCTCAACACCTCCGGCGCCTCCACGATCCGCACGCCGCGGATAGTGTCCTTGATGCTGTTCACGTAGAGAATCACCTCCGCCAGGTAGTCGACGTGGCTCTGCGTGTAGACCCGGCGCGGGAAGGCCATCCGCACCAGCTCCATCGCCGCCGGCTTCTCGCTGCCGTCCGGCTGGCGGCCGAACATCACTGAGCCGATCTCCACCGAGCGGATGCCGCCTTCCAGATATAACGCCAGCGACAATGCCCAGGCCGGGTACTGGCTCTGCGGGATGTGGGGCAGCATGCTTAGCGCGTCGATGTAGATGGCGTGGCCCCCCGGCGGCTGGACGATGGGCACGCCGTTGGCCGTCAGGATATCGCCCAGGTAGGCCACCGAGCGCGTGCGGTATTGCAGGTAGTCCTCGTGCAGCACCTCCTCCAGCCCCACGGCGATGGCCTCCAGGTCATAGCCCGCCAGCCCGCCGTAGGTCGGGAAGCCCTCGGTCAGGATGAGCAGGTTCTTGCACTTCTCGGCCAGCGCGTCGTCGTTGAGGGCCAGAAAGCCGCCGATGTTGGCCATGCCGTCCTTCTTGGCGCTCATCGTGCAGCCGTCGGCGTAGCTGAACATCTCCTGCGCGATCTCTAGGGGCGTCTTATCGGCGTAGCCCTCCTCCCGCGTCTTGATGAACCATGCGTTCTCGGCAAAGCGGCAGGCATCGAGGAAAAACAGCACCCCGTGGCGGCGGCAGATCTCGCTGGCGGCGCGGATGTTGGCCATGCTCACCGGCTGGCCGCCGCCGGAGTTGTTGGTGACGGTGATCATCGCCAGCGGCGCGCGGCCGGCGTGCTCCGCCAGCGTCCGCTCCAGCGCCTCCAGATCGATGTTGCCCTTGAACGGCCGCACGAGCGCCGGATCGTGGGCGGCCGCGTTGGGGATGTCGAGCGCCGTCGCCTGGCGATACTCGACGTTGGCCCGCGTCGTGTCGAAATGGGTGTTGTTGGCCACCACATCGCCCGGCCGCAGCAGCGAGCCGAACAGGATGCGCTCGGCGGCGCGCCCCTGGTGGGTGGGGATGATGTGCTTGAAGCCGGTGATGCGCCGCGCGGCCGCCTCGAACTTGTAGAACGACTTGGCCCCGGCGTAGCTCTCGTCGCCCAGCATCATGCCCGCCCACTGGCCCGACGACATCGCCCCCGTGCCGGAGTCGGTCAGCAGGTCGATGATCACGTCCTCNGCCCGCAGCAGAAACAGGTTGTAGCCNGCCTCCTTNAGCAGCAGTTCCCGCTCCTCGCGNGTNGTCTGGCGGATCGGCTCGACGGTNTTGATNCGGAANGGTTCGATNATGGTTTTGAAGTGCATGGTAGTTCTCCGGAAGAAATGTGGGTTCGGAGATTGTAGCCTTAATATGGTCGCATCACGAAATTCGGGATGCCGTGTTATAATGAGGTTCGAGCGTTCACATGACGCTATAGGATTTTGTATGATCGATATGACCTTGACCGTTCCCGATGAACTGGCTGAGCGACTCCAGCCTATCGGCCCCTGGCTGCCCACGGTGATTGAGTTGGGTCTGCTCGGGTTTCGCACTCGGGCCGCGGCCGTGGCCAGTGAGGTTGTGGCGTTCCTGTCGACAAATCCCGCGCCGGACGAGGTCATGAACTTCCATGTATCCGAAGAAGCGCAAGATCGGCTACGTCGTCTCCTGGCGCTAAATAGCGAAGGCCTGCTTTCTGAGGAAGAGCGCCGTGAACTGGATGAGTTGGCTCAACTTGAGCATGTCATCATTATGATGAAGGCTCGGATTGCGCGCTAGAAAGCAAGGCGTTCGAGGGTGGAATCTATTCCAGTCGAGCTAAGACAATTTGTTGCCGCAAGGGCTGGGGAGCGTTGCGAGTATTGTTTACTGCCTCAGATAACCACACTCCACAAACACGAACTTGACCACATCATTCCCCGGCAGCATGGGGGAGCGACCGGCATTGATAACCTGGCGCTGGCATGTTTCCGTTGCAATCGAAATAAAGATCCAAACTTAGGTTCACTCGATCCAGACAGCGGTGAGCTGGTCGGATTTTTTCATCCACGACGGCATCGTTGGGAAGATCACTTCGACTTGGTAGATTCGATCATCCGCCTCCTTACCGCAGAGGCCCGAGTCACCATTATAATTTTGAAGCTGAACGATCCGGAGCGCGTGTCCGAGCGACGCGCGTTAATCGAGGCAGGTCTTTATTGAGAGTAGTTAAGCGAAGTAGAATATACTTGATGAAACTACAGGGAGCCATTTAACCATGACCACCCCCAACGCCTACATCTTCGACGCCATCCGCACCCCCCGCGGCCGCGGCAAGGCCGGCGGCTCGCTGCATCCCGTCCGGCCGCTCGATTTGCTCAAGACATTATTTGATGACCTTCGAGAGCGCCACGACCTCGANACGTCCCAGGTCGATGANGTGCTGCTCGGCTGCGTNACGCCGGTGAAGGAGCAGGGCGGCAACATCGCCCGCACCGCGCCGCTCTATGCCGGGTGGGACCTCGACCTGCCCGGCGCGCAGCTCAACCGCTTTTGCGCCTCGGGGCTGGAGGCGGTCAACCTNGCGGCGATGAAGGTCCGNTCCGGCTGGGAGGANCTGGTCGTGGCCGGCGGCGTCGAGTCGATGTCNCGCGTGCCGATGGGNTCCGACGGCGGGGNNATGTGGGACGACTACGAGGTNATGGGCCAGCTCGACATCGTGCCGCAGGGTATCAGCGCTGACCTGATCGCCTCGCTGGAGGGGTTCACCCGCGCCGACGTGGACGAGTTTGCCCTGCTGTCGCAGCAGCGCGCCGCCGCGGCCCAGGCTAACGGCTATTTTCGCTCCATCGTCCCCGTGCGCGACGCCGCGGGCCACGTGCTCCTCGATCGCGACGAGCACCCGCGCCCCGACGCGACGCTGGAAGGGCTGGCCGCGCTGAAGCCGGCCTTCGAGGGGCTGGGCGCAATGGGCTTCGACGCCGTGGCCCTGCGGAAGTACCCGCAATTGGAGCGCATCGATCACGTCCACACCGCCGGCAACTCGTCGGGCATCGTCGACGGCGCGGCGCTGGTGCTCGTCGGCTCGCGGGAGAAGGGCGAGGCGCTGGGCCTGCGGCCGCGGGCGCGCATCGTCGCGGCCGCGCTGCTGGGCGACGATCCGACGATCATGCTGACCGCCCCCGCGCCCACGTCCAAGCGGGCGCTGGCCAAGGCGGGCATGGCCGTGGGCGACATCGACCTGTTCGAGATCAACGAGGCCTTCGCCTCGGTCGTNCTCAAGTTCATCCGCGAGATGGGCCTGCCCGACGGGCCGGAGCGGGTCAACGTCAACGGCGGGGCCATCGCCCTNGGNCACCCGCTGGGNGCGACGGGGGCGATGATCCTCGGCACGGCGCTGGACGANCTGGAGCGCCGCGACCTGTCCACNGCGCTNGTNACGCTCTGCGCCGGCGGGGGNATGGGNATCGCGACGATCATCGAGCGGGTTTAGAACTTAACGCCAAGNCGCAAAGACGCCAGGACGCAAAGCAAATACTNTGAATTTGCGAATTCGCGTCTTGGCGTCCTTGCGTTAAAGCCTTCCGCCNTAGTANGTCGTCCACGTGCGNTCACTCATTCGCCACCGTCACCGGCACCGCCACCTCATCGAACGTCTCGTCACCATGCACGACGGTCAGCAGAAGCGTGTAGAGTCCGTCCTCGACCAGCGTCGTGTCCCACACGCCCAGCTCGGCCGACTCGACCGGCGTCTCGCCCCGCTCAATGAGCGTCTGCATCGCCTCGGGCAGCAGGCCGGGGAAGATGGCTAGCCGGTAGTAGGCGAAATCCTCGCCGCCGGCGGAGCCGACGACTGGATATTGGCCGCTGACGACTGCCCACGGCTCCACGCTGAGTGCCGCGCCGCCGTCGCGCGTCGGGATGCGGCGGATGGTATCGTACTCCGTTGGCGGGCGCTCGATGCCGGCCGCCTCGGCCCAGGCCGCCGCCTCAGCCGGGTAGTCGATGTAGGCGCGGCGCTCGATCAGGTGCGGCGGGGTGAAGATCGTCGCCAGCCGGCCCGTCTCGCGGTTGATGGCTACCTCGCGCACCATGTCGTCTACCGCCGACGGCTCGGTGCCGGGGA
>JAACJX010000128.1 GCA_014237545.1 Ardenticatenia bacterium
AACAGGTCGTGGTAGTTGATAATGGCTTCAGTCAACGACATCTCGTTACCCCTTGTCGGACGGCGGCCACTGGGCAGTGGCCAGCCACTCCATCGGACAACCAATCATTGTCACTGTATGCTGGCTGCTGATTCCTCTCACCCGTTGAAAAGACCGCTCCATTTCAATTCGGTCAATTGCGGGCGCGGGTTTTTAGCCAGATCGATGACCATGTCAGCCATGTGGCGCACGCACCACTCGAAATAGGTCGGCGTCAGTGAATTGATATCCATATCCGGGGCCGGATTCATGAAATCAATGGCGTAGGGCACGCCGTCGCGGACGGCAAATTCGACCGTGTTCATATCGTAGCCGAGCGCCCGCACCAACTTCAGCGCGTCAGCGACGATGCGCTCGCCCAGTTCCGGCGACAGGTGGGCGTGGTCGACGATGTAGCGCCGCGCGTGCGGGTCATACTTCATCGGCAGCACTTCTTCCTGACCCAGGCACATGCAGCGCACGTAATGGTCCCAATGGATGTACTCCTGGAGGACCATCGTGTGCAGGCCGGACTGGTTATAGGCGTGCCACAGGTCTTCTTTCGTGTGGCAGATGAACACGTCCTTCCAGCCACCGCCGTGGGCGTCCTTAAGCACGCACGGCAGCCCCACGTAATCCAGCAGCCCATCCCAATCGAGCGGGTACCGGAGGTTGCGCAGGCTTTCGTCATGGACGATGCCGGGGACGTAATCCTTGTTGGGCATGACGATCGTCTTGGGGTGGGCCACGCCCAGCCGGGCAGCCAGCGAGGCCTCGAAAAACTTGTCGTCGGCCGTCCACATGAACGGGTTATTGATGACCGTCGTGCCCTGCAACACGGCATTTTTCAGATACGAGCGGTAATACGGCACCTCATGGGAGATACGATCGACGATGACCGCGTATTCGTTCGGCTCGTTCATCCGCGTGCCGCCCAGCTTGACGAACTCGGCCGTGACGCCCTCGTGGCGGCGGTTCACTTCTTCAATGAACGCCGGGGGGAAAGACCACTCTCTACCGACGATCAAACCGACTTTCAGTGTCATAGTATCCCTCTCTTTGAGTTACGAGTTACGAGTTACGAATGAAGAAAGTTCCTGGCTTCATCATTCTAATCCGCCAATCGTAATTTAATCATGTCCGCCCATGTATAGCCGAATCATCTGGTGCCAGTATGGCCAGTCGTGGGCCCAACCGTCCCACAGGCGCAGCGCGTTGCCGATGCCCTTATTCCACAAGGCGGACGACAGTTGCTCGCTGCTATAGCGCAGGCTGTCGTCGCGCCCGACGGCCAGGATGACGTCCTGCTTGCGCAAGAGTTCCAGCCGCCCCCAGTCCTGCTCTCCGCCGATGTAGTCGACCGGGCTGTTGAAGTAGATATTCTCATCATAGTAGCCGTCGGTCCAGCGACTGACCTCGTAGATGCCGCTGAGGCCAATGGCGCGGCCGACGAGGTCGGGGTGGCGCAGGGCGAAATTGAGCGCGTGGTAAGCGCCGAAGCTGGCCCCGATNGTGATCATNAANGGGTTGCCGTTCTTCTGGCGCGAGAGTGGCAGCACTTCGTTGGCCAGATAGTTNTCGTATTCGATATTGCGCCAGGCNCGCGCGCCGGGGTGCTTCCAGCGAGCGTACCAGCTCTCGGCATCGACGCTATCNACGCAGTAGACCTGCAGGTTGCCNCTGTNGATCATGTCGCCCAGGGTATTGAACATGCCCCGGTCTTCCCACTCGTAAAAGCGGCCCATCGACGTGGGGAAGACNAGCAGNCGCGCCCCGGCGTGGCCAACGATGAGCAACTCCATATCCCGGCCCAANGACGGGCTGTACCAACGATGATATTCNCGATGCATCGGCTTGCGTTTCCCTNTCCTGNNTGTGCCCCTGCTTGTGNTTGGCCCATCTGGTCNGGGGTTCCACCCNNCTCAACCGGCGGTTNGAGCGACANACAATACGCGCCCGCCGCCTGCCCACCATTCAGGTTAGCGGGAAATAATAACACAGGAAATCTGATCAGGCATGCGGCGCGCGNAACTGAAAAAGAAGGGCGAAAATTCCNCCTCGCTTTCATTCGCCTGGCTGGAAATANTCGGGGANCTGGCGGATCAGGGCGTCGATTTCAGCAGCGCAAGGCGCGCTGAGGCCGTCCATATCGCCGGCCGACGTGGCAATATGGCCGACCAGGCGCGGATCGCTCCAGTGCGCGCGGTCCACATNCGCCAGCTGGTAGGAATCTCCATCGGCCTCATAACACCAATCTTGCCCGAATATGACAACCGGCCCCGGCCGGAACACCGCGTCGCGGAGGGTTAGCTGCGCCAGGCCAATGGGGTAGTTGCCTTCACGCCTGTAATAGCTTTCTATTGCCCGGCCGACGCGATCCGCGCGCGCCGCCGTCAGCTGGCGGAAATCCACTCCCTGCACGATGACATAGGTCGCCAGCAGACCTGCCGGAATGAGCAGCGCCAGCAGCGCGCCGGCCACGCTTATGCGGCTCGGCCGCGCGATGAGCGGCAAGACGCCCGCCACGAAGGCCGCCGGCAGCAACAGGGCCAGCCAGATGAAGCCAATGGGATCATACGTACTATCCCAGACCATGAGCCAGAAAAAGGCGAAAAAAGTTGCGGCCAGCAGCAGCCCGCCAACGAGGAGCTGGAGGAAACGGACGCGACGGTTACCGGATGGCTCGCCGGCAGTGCCACGCAGGCCTGTATGCAGCAGAGTAACGGCGACGAGCAAGGCCACCCCGATGGCCGCGACCGTCGTAAAGCCCAGGGGCATGCCAAACGGATAGGTGACGCCGTTGGTCGCGCGCGGCCAGAAGAGCATGGTCGCGGGGATGAGCATTATGCACAGCATCGTCAACCCGGCAGCAATCGGGAGCATGAAGCTATTCTACCGGATCGTTTCCTTCGGTCGACAGGGCCGCATACAGAAGCAGAGCCAGCACATACAGAAAAATAGAACACGGATGACGGGTATCACAGAGATGAACACGGGTAGTTGAGCCGATTGTGGTGTGGACCGTCTGTCCCTTCNCGCAGCAAGGTTCCCTTAGTCGGCCCCAAGGGTTACTATTTATCGGCGAAAATCAGCGAAACCCGTGTCATCCGCGTTCCATTCTTGCGTTAAGTCTGCATAAGCGACTGCCCGGCCTTCACACGTTGAGAGAATCCCGAGTTATAGAACGGGGTTATAGTACGCGATGAGTCANGCAATATCCCCTCGCTCGGCCGGCGACCAGCGCCGCGTCGTCATCACCGGCCTCGGCACGCTCAATCCGCTCGGNAACGATGTCCCCGCCACGTGGGAGGCGATTTGCGCTGGTCGCTCCGGCATCGGCCCCATCACCCTTTTCGACGCCGCGGAGCATCAGACCCGCATCGCCGGCGAGGTAAAGTCGTTTGACCCCGTGGCCCGATTCGGCCGCAAGGAAGCCCGCCGGATGGCCCGCCTGACGCAATTGGCGCTGGCCGCGACGGATGAGGCTCTGGCCGACGCGGGGCTGAAGGACACGCCNGTCAATCGCCAGCGCGCCGGCGTGATCGTCGGCAGNGGCATGGGNGCGCTCGATCCCATCCACGAGGCGGCCGATACCTTGCGCGACCGCGGCCCCNGCCGCGTCAGCCCCTTCTTCGTGCCCATGATGCTGGCCGACACGCCGTCGGCCCAGATCTCNATCACCTANGGCCTGACNGGCCCGAACCTGGCCGTCTACACCGCCTGCGCCACNGGCAACAACGCCCTGGGCGAGGCGGCGGCGGCNATCCGGCGCGGGGCGGCCGATATCACGCTGGCCGGCGGNACGGAGGCCTGTATCTTGCCGCTGGCCCTGGCCGGGTTCAACTCGATGGGAGCTATCAGCACCCGCAACGACGAGCCGGAACGCGCCTCGCGACCCTTCGATGCCGGCCGGGATGGATTTGTGGTCAGCGAAGGCGCGGCCGTGCTGGTGCTGGAAGAGCGCAAGCACGCCCTGGCGCGCGGCGCGGCCGTCTACGGCGAGCTGCTCGGCTACGGCACCAGCGCCGACGCCTATCACATTACCATG
>JAACJX010000521.1 GCA_014237545.1 Ardenticatenia bacterium
AGCGGTATGACGTGATCGTCGACTGCCACACGTCGGGCGTCTGGGCCTTCCACTGCCACATCCTGACCCACGCCGAGAGCGCCCACGGCATGTTCGGCATGGTGACGGCGGTGATCGTCAACGAGTAACCACCCGAAACCGGGTTTTTTCTCGAAAACTCGGTTTCTATCCTTTCAGTCCATTGAGGAGCAAAACTCGCTCGTAGTCAGGTGCTTTTGATCTTGTTCAAATGAATGGGGTATAGCGGTGCATGGGCTCAGGCAATCGGGACGGCCGTCACTGGGAAACGGGCGGCCATCGTTCCCGGTTGCCTGACCCTCTGCCGCAGAAGGGCGAGGCAGCGGCGGGCAAAATGATTCTGCATAGCGTGGTTGGTTTCGCCGCTGCCTGGCCCCTACACAGGACCGCGATGATTGTAGGGGTCAGGCAACCGGGGCGGCCGTCACTGGGAAACGGACGGCCATCGTTCCCGGTTGCCTGACCCTCTGGGCAAAGAGGGCGAGGCAGCGGCGAGACCAGGGTCATCTGCATGACGGAATTGATTTCGCCGCTGCCTAGCCCCTACCGTTCTACACAATTAATCTTTTAAACTGCAACAGTGCCCCAGGGTGACAAGAATCGTCTCGAAAAAGCGCAACTAAAGTCGCCGACGACGAGCTTTCAAAATCATCAGAATTAGAAACCGGGTTTTGCGGGAAAAACCCCGGTTGCGGCGTTTTACCCGAACGACTGCCCCATGACGTTCATCATCACGTGGGCCACCGTCGGGGCGACGAGGTTCCGGGTGCGGTGGAAGACGAAGCCGAAGGCCAGGCCGAGCACGCCCTGAGAGACGAGGCACCAGGCCAGCCCGGCGGCAATGTTGCCGTCGAAGGCCAGCGTGTTGGACCGTATGTGCCAGAGGCCGAAGAGCAGCGCCTGCACCGCCAGCGTCCACGGCGTGGAAAGCACGTAGCGCAGGCGCGTTTGCAGCGCGCCGCGGAAGAGAAACTCCTCGAAAAACCCGTTCTGGAAGAAGTTGCCGATCACCCGCCGCACGAACGCCGGCCCGGTCAGCGCGCCGGCCGCGGCCGGCCAGAGCAGGAGCAGCCCCGGCAGCAGCAGCCACACCAGGCTGGCCCGCCACACCCGATGCCCCCGCCCCAATCCCAACTCGCCCGGCCTCGCGCCCAACGCCAGCAGCAGCACCAACGGGATGACGAAATATTGCACCGGGTTGGCGACGGCATTGCCCGGCCCGCCGAACCACTCCGCCGGCAACACCGCCTCGCCCGCGTTTCGCAGCGCGTCGACCATGTCCGACCACAGGGGGACGTTGCCGGCCGACAAACCGGGGATGAGAATCACCACGGCCAGCACGCCGAATTGGGCCCACAAACGGCCGGACGACGGGCGGGCCACCTCCGGTTCGGGCGGCAGCGGCCGCGTCACCCGCGCCGTCAGCCAGGCCAGCAGAGCGATGAAGAGCGTGTTGGCCATCATCAAGGCGACGCTCTGCCACTCGCCGAGAGCAAGCAGGTAGGCATAGGCGATCAAAAACAGGGGCGCGGCGATGAGGAGTATCGGCCGCCATTCGGAACGGGGGCTGCTGTTCGTGGTCAACTATTCCTCCTGGGTACCATCCGGAAACCGAGTTTTTTCTTGAAAACTCGGTTTCTAATCTTATAACCTATTTGGAGAGACCTGACAGGTGGGCGAAAAAACACCAACATTCACCAAGCCGTTAATCGCCCACCTGTCAGGTCTGTCTACGACAACTCTTCCAGATGCTCCCGATGATGGTTTACCGTTCCCCAGAGCACGTCGATCAGGGCGTAGCCGTTGAGCCAGGGGTAGCGCGTCCGGTCGGCCAGCGCCTCGGCGGGGGTGGCCTCGGCCAGGGCGATCAGGCGCATGAAGCCGTCGCGCCAGGCGCGGCGCGCCTCCGGCCACGGCTGGGCGCGGTAGGTCTCATAGATGCGGGCGTTGAAGGCGTCGGTTTCCTCGTCCGAGGCGGCGTCGGGGGCGCCGCCGGCCACCCAGCCGGGCAGCACCGGCTCGCGGCCGGTTTGCGCCGCCTCCAGCCGGGCGATGGAGACCATCTGCCACGCCCGCAGGTGGGCGACGACGTCCTTGACCGACAGGCGGCCGGCCAGCGGGGCGACGGCTTCCGGCTCGCGCAGGCGGGTGGTCAGGTTTTTCCACTGGGCGAAGGTGTCGCGCAGGGCGGCGAGGGCACGGGCTTTGTCGTCCATGCGGAGATTATAGCCGAGAACGGGGGCGGAAAGAAGCAGGGGGGCAGGGGAGAAAGGGAGAAGGGGTGGCAAGTCGAACTGACCCCGAATTCGTAGACACCGAGATAAGGTGGATAATCAACCAACCTTGGAGGTGTCGGATGAAACGGAGGCGGTATACACGAGAATTCAAGCTTGAGGCAGTGCGGCTGTCGGAAGCGGAAGACAAAACGATAGCCGATGTAGCCTTCGACCTGGGCTTGCACGTCAACACGCTGTACCGTTGGCGCAGCGAGTTGGGCGTAGCCGGGGAGGACGCCTTTCCCGGCCAAGGGCAGAGGAAGGCGAGTGATGACGAAGTACGACGTCTGCAACGGGAGATAGCCCGGCTGCGGCAGGAGCGAGATATTTTAAAAAAAGCCATCACGTTCTTCGCCAAGGAAAACCCATGAGGTACCGGTTTATCGATGCCCAACGTGGGCGGTATCCGGTGGGGCTGTTGTGCGCGATGTTGGGCGTGTCGCGGGCCGGTTATTACGCCTGGCGCCGGCGACCAGCCAGTGCCCGCGCCGTGGCCAACGAGGTGCTGCGACAAGAGATACAGACAGCGTACGAAACCGGCCGGGGCAGTTATGGCTATCGTCGCGTTCATGCCGCGGTCGCCCGGCACATACCCTGCAGCCGCAACCGGGTGGCGCGCCAGATGCGCCGGATGGGATTGCGGGCCCGACGCAACCGGCAGTACAAGACAACGACTCGCGCCAATCCCGACCAGCCCGTTGTCCCCAACTGGCTGAACCGGGAATTTGACGCGCCTGCCCCGGACCGCAAGTGGCTGAGTGACATCACCTATGTCCGCACGGCTGAGGGCTGGCTCTATCTGGCCGTGGTGCTGGACCTGTACGCGCGGCGGGTCGTGGGCTGGGCGCTGGCCCCACGCCTGAAGGAAGAGCTGACCCTGTCGGCCTTGAAGATGGCCTTGGGCCGACGCGCGGCGGACGCTGGCTTGCTGCATCATTCCGACCGGGGCAGTCAGTATACCAGCCACAAGTATCGCCGTCTGCTGGTCAAGAATAAGGTCATGGTTAGTATGAGCCGGCGCGGGAATGCTTACGATAATGCCCCCATGGAGAGCTTTTTCGCCACGCTCAAGAGCGAATTGGTGAATCATTGTCATTTCCTAACCCGCGACCAGGCCAGGCGAGCCATCTTTGAGTACATTGAGGTGTTTTATAATCGACAGCGTCTCCATTCGGCTCTGGGTTACCGGTCGCCGATGGAGTTTGAAGCTTTGTTCCGTCCAACTTAACTTCGTGTCTACTTTTTCGGGTTCAGATCAAGTAGAAATCAACCGCCATGCTATAATTTGTCTTCAAAATGGATGGGTATCCATCCATTGTTTGCAAGAGGGGATCAGCGCCATGAGCACACAACCAACAGACGGCGACCGCAAGGCGCGCACGCGGGAAAGAATTCGGCAGCTGCGGACCGGCCGCAAGCGGGATACCCTGTGGCGGCTCGCCCGCGACTACGCGTTAATCATCCTAGGCAGCGCGATGCTGTCGGTCAGCATGCATCTGTTCTTCATCCCCCATAACCTCGTCGCCGGGGGTCTCAGCGGCACGGCCCAGATCATCAACAGTTTTACCGGCTGGCCCATCGGCACGCTGTCGTTCGTCCTCAATATTCCCCTCTTTATTTTGGGCTGGTTTTTTCTGGGCGGCCATCGCTTCCTGGCGCGGACCGTCTTCGCCTCGTTCGTCTTTTCGGTCGTGCTCGATGGATTGCAACTGCTCTGGCCCGAGATAGTTATTACTGATGACCTGGCCCTCAATGCTCTCTATGGCGGCGTGTCGGCCGGGGTCGCCGTCGGGCTGCTCTTTCGGGCCCGCTCGACCAGCGGCGGCACGGACATCCTGGCCCGCATCCTGGAGCGCAAATTTGGCATGCCCATGTCGCAGGCCTATCTTTACACGGATGGTCTGGTCGTCTTTCTGGCCGGGCTTACCTTCGGTTGGGAGCGCGCCCTCTACGCCGTTATCGCTCTCTACGTCGGCGGCGTGCTGGTGGAAGTGACGCTCAACGGCTCCAACGTCATGCGCGTGGCGACGATCATCACAACTGAGCCGCAGGCGGTCGCTGATCGCATCCTGGCCGATATGGAGCGCGGCGTCACGGAGTGGAACGGCCGCGGCATGTATACCGGCACCGAGCGCCACGTCCTGCTATGCGCCGTCAGCCGCGCCGACACAGTGATGCTCAAGGCCATCATCCACGAGGTCGACCCTCACGCCTTCGTCATCATTGGACAAGCGCAGGAAGTCCTGGGCGAGGGTTTCCGCAGCTTGAAGGATAGCACTTCATAATGATTCGGCGTACGGGGCCCCAAGGGTGAGAGATTCTACACATGCTTATCCCCTTCTCCCCTGCTTTTTTTCTTCCCCCTTCAATCCTTGCGCATCCACGCCAATCCGCTACACTTCCGTGAACACATCGTTCACAATGTGAACAAGGCGGAGGGACTATGCGGCCGCGCATTCAGGTTTTGGACGACGCGCTCATCGAGCGCATTCTGATCGAGGCTCGGCGCATACTGAGCAAGATCGGCATGGAAGTGCGCGGGCCGGAACTGCGGCGGCTGCTGCTGGCGGCCGGCCTGCCCGCCGGCAAGGACGGCCGCGTCCTCTTTCCTCCCGATGTCATTGACCAAGCTCTCGCCGCCGCTCCTCGCTCTTTCACCCTCTACGACCGTAACGGGAATGCCCATGCCGATTTGGGCGGCAACAATGTCCACTTCACCCCGGCCAGCAGCGGCCTGAAGATGCTCGACCATCGCACCGGCGAGACGCGGCTGGCCAATACGGCCGACTTCGCGGAGTATGCGCGCCTGGCCGATGGGCTGAGCAATATCGCCTACCTGGCCACCGCCTTCTCCCCCAACGACATAGAGGCTGCCGTATCTGATGCGTGGCGGCTGTACCTGTGCCTGACAAACTCGCGCAAGCCGGTTGTCTCCGGCGCGTTCACCGAGCACGGCGTCGGCCGCATGGCCGAGATGATGCAACTCTTCCGGCGCGACCGGGCCGACCTTATCACCCGGCCGATGTCGATCTTCACGATCACCGCCACTGGCATGTTCCGCTACAGCGAGGATTCCTGCCAGAACCTGCTCGATTGTGTCGAGTGGGGCATTCCGGTCGAGATCGTGCCGGTGACGCTGATGGGGTTGATCGCGCCTGTATCATTGGTGGGGGCCACCGTCTTTCATACGGTCGACACCCTGGCCGGCGTCATCATGGCCCAGATCGTCAAGCCCGGCGCGCCGGTGCTGTTCGGCGGCGCCCCGGCCGAGTTCCACATGCGCGCCGCCACGTCGCCGATGCTGGGCATTCAGGCATTGCACCTGGACGTGGCCTATGCCGCTATCGGCAAGGCGCTGGGGCTGCCCACGCAGGCCTACATGGCCCTGAGCGACAGCAAGTTCCTCGACGCGCAGGCCGGCGCGGAGACGTTCGGCAGCGCCCTGCTGGCCGCGCTGGCGGGCATCAACTCCGTGTCCGGCCCGGGCATGCTCGATTACGTNCTAACCTTCAGCCTGCCGAAGCTTGTTTACGACGATGACCTGTGCGGGCAGGCGCTTCACTTCGTGCGCGAGATNAAACCGCTGGACGACCTNCCGGCCATCGATCTGGCTCGCGAGGTGATGGCCGAGAACCATCTCATCACCGCCGAGCACACGATGGCTCACTGGCCCCAGGAGCTCTACCTNCCCTCGCCCGTCACCGATCGGGANAACCGNGAGAATTGGGACAAGGCCGGCGGCAAGACNCTNGAGCAGCGGGCCATTGACGAAGTGGAGCGGCGGCTCGCGGCCTACGAGCCNCCGGAAACTGATCCACTGCTCGTGGCTGAGATGGAGCGGATCATCACCGCCGGGATGAGCGCGGCCGGGCCGTTGCCGGCCGTTCCCGCGCCGCGCCGTCACGGGACACAAGTGAACGACGAAGTTGATCGCCGCCGCCGCCGGAGGTTCAACCGGTGAACGCAACCGCTGACCCGCTGGCCGGCACGCAGTCCGTGAGGCGAGCCGTGACAATGCTCGAGGCCTTCACCGACGAGCGGCNGTCGTGGAGCGTCAGTGATCTGGCCGATCACATCGCCTTGAACCGGACAACCGTTTATCGCCTCCTGCGCGCGCTGGAACATGCCGAATACGTTCACCGCGACCCGGCCACGGACACCTACCGGCTTGGTTCGGGGCTGATCGCCCTGGGCGGCCGGGCGCAAAGAGCCAATCCGGTGCGTTCCGTGGCCCTGCCAGAGCTTGAAGCATTGGCCGCGCAGTCCGGCGAAACAGCCACACTCGAAATCGTCCAGGGCGGCGAAATGGTCATCATCGAGGAGATCCCNGGTGAGTTCGTGACCAGCGGCAGCCAGCACATCGGCAGCCGCTGGCCGGTTTACGCCACATCCACCGGCAAGGCGATCCTGGCCCATTTGCCGCCCGTCGAACTGGAAAGCATGCTGGCAGAGCCGCTGGAGCCCTTGACTGAGAAAACGATCACTTCGGCCGGGGTGCTGCGCGAATGCCTGACGGAGATCCGCCGCGCCGGTTACGCCGTGGCGGCCGAAGAACTGGAGTTGGGTTTTGTCGCCGTCGGCGCGCCCGTGTTGGATGCTGCCGGGCGGCCGGCAGCCGCCATCAGCCTGGGCGGCACGCAGACCCGCCTGACCGCCGAGCGAATCCCGCACGTCGGCGGGGAGGTTCGCGCCGCCGCGAATCGGATCTCCTACTGCCTTGGCTACCGAAGACGAACTGAATCCCCAGACTCCATAGACCACCCCGACAACGAAGGGGGAAATCTGTGACATCTATGGAATCTGTGGAAAACCCTTGGAGGAACAATATGCCGCTCCCGACACCCTTTCACAGCCGAACATCGGCCGTCTGCGATAGCTACGAATGGCGCAACTGGTCGGGCTTTCTGTCGGCGGGTATCTACGAGATGTCCCACGACCGGGAATACTACGCCATTCGCAACAGCGCCGCGCTCATCGACGTCTCGCCGCTATATAAGTATGAGGTCACCGGTCCCGACGCGTCGCGGCTGGTGGACCGGGTCATCACCCGAGACGTGACCAAACAACGCGTTGGGCAGGTCTACTACACGCCGTGGTGCGATTCGCGCGGCAAGATAATCGATGACGGCACCGTCTCGAGGCTGGACACGAACCACTTTCGCATCACCTCGGCCGATCCGAGCGGCCGCTGGTTCCAGGATGTCGGCTATGGCCTGAATGCCAACGTGAAGAATGTGACCGACGATCTGGCCGCGCTGGCCATCCAGGGGCCGCGCAGCCGCGCCATCCTGGAAGAAGTGGTCGGCGGCATTGATTTCGATGGATTGAAATACTTTTACCTGGCGCATGGCACGGTCGATGGCTTTCCCCTCACCATCACCCGCACCGGCTACACCGGCGACCTGGGCTACGAGTTGTGGGTGCGACCGGAGCACGCCGAACGGNTATGGGACTGCCTCATCGAGCGCGGAGCAGGCCACGGCATCCTGCCGGCCGGCATCATCGCCCTCGACATCGCCCGCGTTGAGGCAGGGCTGATCATGCTGGCCGTCGATTACGTCTCCAGCCACCACGCCGTCATCGAGAGCCAGAAGTCTTCGCCCTACGAGATGGGCTTGGGGTGGGCGGTATCGCCGAATAAGGGCGATTTCATTGGCCGCCGCGCGCTCATGACCGAGAGAGAGAAAGGCTCGGTCTGGGGGTTCGTGGGCGTGCAGTATGACTGGAACGCCCTGGAAAAGTTGTTTGCCGATGAAGACCTGCCACCGCGGGTGGCCGGCCGCGCGTCGCGCTCGGCCGTGCCGGTTTATGAATCGGGCAATCCCGGCCATCACCTGGGCCAGATTACCAGCCACACCTTCTCGCCCATCCTGAAGCAGTACATTGGAATTGGCACACTGCTGAACCCGCACGCCCAAATCGGCAATCGGGTTGACGTTGAGGTAACGGTCGAGTTCAAGCGCAAGCTTTGCCCGGCGATCGTTGTGCCCACGCCATTCTTCGATCCGCCGCGCAAAAAGGGATGAGAAAGCAAGGGAGCAGGGGAGAAAGGGAGCAGGGGAATTCACCCCTTCACTCCTTCTCCCTTTCCCCCTTCAGGAGCATTAAATCATCTATGAACAACAATCACTACGACGCCATCGTCATCGGCGGCGGACACAATGGACTGGTCGCCGCCGCCTATCTGGCGCGGGCGGGCAAGAAAACGCTGGTACTGGAGAAACGCTACCTGGTTGGCGGCGCGTCCGTCACCGAGGAAGTGTTCCCCGGCTTCAAGTTCACCGTCTTTTCCTACGTCGTCAGTCTTTTCCGGCCGGAGATCATCCGCGAGTTAAACCTGCCGGCCCACGGGTTGACCATCCTGCCGCTGGAGAGCACGCTCACGCCGACCTACGACGGCCGCGACTGTCTCTACCGCGACGGCGACCACTACCANACGCTGCGCAACATCGCTCGCTTCTCNCAGCGCGACGCNGACGCCTACGANGAGTACGCCCGCTANATGTACTTCATGGCCAAGGCCACGCGTTATATTCTGGGCATCATCCCCCCCGACCCGACGGCCTTAAACCCGAAAGATTTCAAGGGGCTGCTCGACATGGCCCGCTATTTCCTCGGGCTAAGCCAGGACCAGCTCTACGTGCTGGCCAAGCTGATGACGATGAGCGCGGCCGACTTTGTGGAGCAGTGGTTTGAGTCGGAGCCGCTGAAGGCCACNCTCTCGGCCAGCGGCATCATCGGCACCTTCCTCGGCCCGCGCTCGCCGGGCACGGCNTACGTGCTGCTCCACCACTACATGGGCGAGATCGACGGCGCCTACCGGGCCTGGGGCTTCCACAAGGGCGGCACGGGCGGCCTGGCGCAGGTGCTGGCCCGCGCCGCTGAAGCGCAGGGCGCGGAAATTCGCTGCAATGCCGGCGTGGGCCGGGTGCTCACCAGGGACGGCCGGGCAACCGGCGTCGTTTTGGAAAACGGCGATGAGATCCACGCTCCGCTGGTGCTGTCCAGCCTCGATCCAAAGCAGACCTTTCTCAACCTGGTTGACCCCAACCAGTTGCCGGATGACCTGGTGGGCGCGGTGCGCCGCTTCCAGACCCTCGGCTCGTCGGGCAAGGTGAACCTGGCTCTGGATCGCGCGCCGGAGCTGGCGAGCCGGCCGGGTTTCGGCCGCCACCTGGCCGGAGC
>JAACJX010000196.1 GCA_014237545.1 Ardenticatenia bacterium
AGGTTGCCCACGGCCGTGCCCAGATTGCCCAATCCGATGATACCGACTTGCATGTGTGTTCGCTCCTTAATGGTCGGGATCGTAGCTGAACAGCGGGAAATTACGAATTAGGAATTACGAATTAGGAATGGCGATAGAAGAATGATGGCCGACGACAGAACTTAGCGCGAAAGCGCAAGGACGCCCATAGAAGCTGAGGTCCTGAAAATACCGAAAACAAAGAGACGCCAGGCGCCGCCGCCTCGCGTCTCTTCATTCGTAATTCCTAATTGCTAATTGCTAATTAAAAAAGTTTACCACCCATTGCGCGCCGGTCAGGACGCCGATGCCGAGGGCGGCGAAGTAGACGATGGTCCCCAGCAGGAAGAGGTAGCCAAGCAGGATGAGCACGCCGTCGCGCTGCAGCAGCCCGGCGGCCAGCANNAGGATCGCCCACGCCGGCAGGGTNTTGCTGAACGGCACCAGGCCCAGNGGNAAGATGAGCANCACCGAGCCGAGCAGCAGCCCCAGCCCCGCCAGCCGGTTCATGGCCGCGTTCTCGGTCAGNCGCGTCAGGCGCGGNTGGCTGATCTTGTCNACNCGGCCGAAGCGGTCGGCGCCGTTCTCGATGGCNCGCGCCANCTTGACCGCGTCCAGCGGCCGGTCGAGCAGNCGGTCGGGCAGCCACGGCACNCGGTTGAAGGTGATGCCCAGGGANATNAGAATGGCCACCATNCCGAAGACGGTGCTGACGCCGGGGATGGANATGGGCAGGAGAAACGGCAGGGTCAGGAACATGAGNGCCAGCAGCAGNCCNTGCTCGCCGACCATCGCCAGCAACTCGCGNACGGTGACNGTCTCGCCGGAGATGGCGCGGGCNANCCCGCGCANNGTCTCGCCCAGNGGGGCNTTGCTGTCGCGGAATTCTACTACAGTCGAATCGTCGTTCATGTGTGTCATAGTCTATGTCTCGCCTCTACCGGCGCCAGTATAACCNTNCAGGGTTACGAGGAACCTTTCCGGCGTTCCAACCGGGAAGTGTACCAGCCCACCCCGCGCGATGCCATGCGGAATGGCGCTGATTCACCGATGATTCATGGGTAGTGACGAGCGACGAGCGAGGAGTGACGAATTCAGAAAAGAAGGTGGCACGTGGCACGTCCCACATGGCACGTCCCACGTGGCACGTCCCACGTGGCAATTGACAGAGTGATAGAAACCGAGTTTTGAANNAATAATTCTCGGTTTCTGGTCTAAATTCGTAATTCGTAATTCTACTGAGCGTACTTCGCGTACCACTCCTCCCCCATGTCTTCCGCCGGGTTGGGGTGGTACTTGGTCCAGGGCGTGCCGTATTCGGCGATCAGGTCGCCCAGTTCCACCATGCGGTCGATGGCCGTCTTGCCCAGGAAATCGTCGTGGGCCTTGTTGCGCAGCTCCGTGGCTTCTTTCCACACGGCACGGCCGACCACGACGCCGCTGGCCCCGAAGCGGCAGGCGATCTCCGTCTGCTGGCGGAACTCCTTGAAGTTAATGCCGCCGCTGAGCAGCACCCAGGGCACGGCGCTGGCCTCGGTCAGCGCGGCGCAGGCNGCCTCCCACTCGCCGCGGCGCGGCTCCGCGGCCGTGTCCAGCGGGAACTCCGCCTTCAGCACGTCGATGCCCCGCGACGACAGGCGGCGGGCCGACTCGACAACGACGTCGCGCCGCTCGGCCGGCGGCAGCGCCTTGTCCTTGCCCTCCAGCGANTAGGACAGCGGCTCCAGGAAGAGNGGNATGTCTTCCTCGCGNCAGGCGGCGACGACCTCGTCCACCAGCGCTTCCTGTTTGGCGGCGTTNTTGGCCTCGGGATGGTAATAGAGGCGCATCTTCACCGCCGACGCGCCCATNCGGGCGATGTGGCGCACGCCCCAGTTCTCGAGCAGGGCGGTGCGGCGNTTGGCGGCGTCGCCCACGTAGCCGGCGGCCTCGATGGTGACCAGCAGGCCGGTGTTGCCGGGCAGCGACCCGGCGGCGATGGCTTGCGCCGCGCCGTATTCGGGGTCGAGCAGCACGGCCGAGGCGACGCCGGCCAGCGACTGCACGACCTCGGACTTGAAGGCGGCCATCTCGCCGTAGCTGAGGCTGTCGGGCTCGATGGGCTTGAGCAGGCGGCGCAGGTCATCGCGGTGGTCAAGGGCCACAATGACGAACATGCCGTCGGGGGTGCTGCACTGTTGCAGCCGGCGCAATTTGCCGATGGTCAAACTCATATCAACTCCTGAGCAGTGTTGAGCGTTTCATGAGGGCCAGACCTGACGCGCGGGTCGTTCGTGCCCCCGGGTGATTCAATTGACAAGACATAATGATAGCGATGCGGGTCGCTGCCCCAGGCTCCATTGCGGCGGGGCAGCCACCTTCACGTAGGTGTCCAGTTTTTGCAGACCGACTTGCGGCGATACGGCAACCAGCGGGCGGAATCGGACGATCCCAGAACCTTGTCGGGGGATTATCCTATTCATGTAGCAACTGCGCAACAATAGAGATAAAACTGATCAATCGGCGACAGTCGCTAGGCCGGCAACAAAGCCCCGCGCCGCCCAAGCGCGAGCTATCAGAGGGATCGAACCATCCAGGGCAAAAGGTAAAGCGGCGAACAAGCGCGCGCGAATTGCCTCGCGAAGTTCCTCGCTGAGGGACATGGCATAAGCAGGGGCCGCGCCCTGACCACCCAGAAACGGCCGCCAGAAATCGTCGAAGTTGCTATAAACAGTCCAGATATCTATCGGCCGAACTTCTACCGTATCTAGCCCGGCGTCGCGAAACAAGTCAGCCAGCGGTCCGGGTTGGCAGATGGGAAAACGATTGCCTTCGTCAACGTCAACATCACCCACTACGGCGGCGGCGGCATTCCAAAAGTGGCGCATGAACTGCACCCGCCCGGCGTAATCCCATACATAGGCCGCGACAACCCCGCCTGGCTTGACAGCGCGAGCCATTTCCGCGACCATCCGGGCTGGCTCCGGGACGAAGTTGAGGACGAAACCCGAGACGGCTGCGTCGAAGGCAGCCGAATTAACGGGCAAGCCCCCGGCGTCGCCAAGTTGAAAAGTAGCCCGACTGTCGGTTATCTGATGCCGGGCAAAGGCGACAAACCTCTCCGCGGCGTCAATCCCCTTGACTGCGGCGGGCGCGGCGCGGGCCAGNATAGTCTCGGCCAGTGCGCCTGTGCCGCTGCCAACGTCGAGCCACCGGCCGCCCGGGGGCACGGCCAGCCAATCCAGGAACTCCCGCGCCACCAGCCGGCTCCACCGGCCGACGTAGGGTTCATAGGCCGCGCCGGATGCCCACACATCCTGCGCCGGTGCGCCACTCTCGCTTGTTTCCATCGTGTCTCACCTCTCAATGGTCCAATACGATTGAGCCGGGCGGCTCAGGGCCATCATCNTCGTGAAAGGTTGTTGATATCCTTGATCAAGCCATATTCTTCTGCATGCGGCGGGGCAGCAACCGCGCGGCGACGAACACCACCAGCATCCCGAACGCCAGCCANCCCAACAGCGTGTACATCGCCGCGAAGCCNATGGCCTCGTAGGCCGGGCCGCCCAGGAACCCGCCCAGCGCCGAACCNAGGCCGAACATCATGCCCGAGAACAACCCCTGGGCCGTGGCCCCCAGTCCGGGCGGCGCGGCCGCGTCGGCGTCGGCCACGCCGGCCGCCCANANCACGGCGAACGACGGCCCGTGNAGCAGGCTGATGGGCACCACCCACCAGGGGTCGCTGATGGCTCCCATCGCCAGGTTGCGCACTGCCGTGACGCCCAGGGCCAGGGCGATCATCTTGCTGCTGCCAAACCGCCGCAGAAGCCCGGCGCTGATGANCCAGAACGGGATCTCGCTGATCGTGTTGGCCGTCAGCGTCCAGGACATGAGGGACCGGCTGGCCCCCATTTCTTCCATATANAGGAACTGGTAGCTCATCAGCACGCCCAGGGTGANNCCGAAGACCAGCGAGGCCAGCAGCAGCAACAGGAAGCGGCCGTTGCGGACCAGCACGCCCAAACCGGATAAATAACTCGGCCGCGTTCCCCCGGCGATCTCCATCGGCAGCTTCGAGGAAACCACNAGNTTGATGAGCATGATGCCCATAAACGCGTAGAAGCCGATCTGCAGGCCCGACTGATCCATTAACGTGCCGATGAACAGGCTGCTAAGCCCCCAGCCCACGCTGCCCCACAGTCGAACGCGGCCGTAGTTGCTCTTTTGTTCGCCCAGGATACCCATGACCGCGTTATCCACCAGCGGCACGATCGGCCCCACGAANAAGGCGTAGGTNACCACGGCGAGGATCAGTTCGGGGAAGGTGTCGGCCAGGAGCAGAACGANGGCCGACCCGGCGAACCCGGCGATGTTGAGGAGCAGCACCGCGCGGTGGCGCTGCAGCGCGTCGGCGATGCCGCCCCATAGCGGCGCGCTGAACCAACTGATCAGCGGCACCAGCCCGGACAACACGCCGATCTGCGCTCCGGTCATGCCCTGCTCGGCGTAGTAGAGGGTCATGAACGGCGCGAGGCAGGCCAGCGCGGCGTAGTAGAAGAAGTAGACGGCCTTGGGCCGGAGCGTGGACATGGGAGAAGTTACGAGTGACGAATAACGAGTGACGAGTTAAGAAGATGGCAGGTGACAGGGGAGAAAGGGAGCAGGAGCGACGGGGGGCGCATTCGCTTAATTCCTAATTCCTACTCCGCTCGTTCCNGTGGCCGCGTTCCAGGCGGCGGCGTTGGTGGGGTCGAGGGTGGCGAAACGGACGAAGTCCCAAGCGACACTAGTGGTGTCGCCGACACTGGTGGTGTCGCCGGCGCTCGTGGTGTCGCCGGCGCTCGTGGTGTCGCCGGCGCTCGTGGTGTCGCCGGCCGCGGCTCTCTGGCTGACGGCCAGGCCCCAAGGCACGCTGCCTTCCTGGGGCAGCCCGTAGAGCGTGCCGTCGCAGGTGAAGCCGCCCAGCGCCAGCGGGTCGAACGCCCCCTGCGGGTTCAGGGCCATGATTGGGTCGGGCGCGGGGGCCAGGCGCGGGCTATAGATGCACAGCGTGCCGCCGGCCATCTGGAGCACGTCGGCCGCCGTGCCCGCCGCCAGCGCGTCCTGCACCGTCTGGGCATAGGCGGCAACGTCGATCGGCTCGACGACGACCGTGACGCCGGGATTGGCGGCGGCGTAGGCGTCGGCCAGAGCGCGATAGGCGGCGTCGAAGGTCTCGTTGCCCTGCGTCCACAGCCGCAGCGTGATGGCCCGGCCCACGCCACCGCCCTGGTCGGCTGAGCCGCCGCCCTCGGCCGCCTGCGGCGCGCCGCTGATGGGCGTCGGCCGCGTGTCGTCGCCGCCGGGGCCACTGCCGCGACAGCCGGCCAGAAGCAACAATGCCGCGAGGGCGAGGACGAATGACCTGAGGATGCGGGGGCGTGGTGTGATCATCAGCCGGGGAGTATACACCGCATTGGCTGGAGTCGCTATTCAGATGGAAGAAGAACGATCCGCAGATTTCGCAGATGACGCAGATTTTTTAAGTGTTTATTCGAAAGGTTCGCTAACTTTTACCAGGCGCTAAGACCTGACAGGTGGGCGATGAAGCGACCTGCTCAAACGAGGCGTTACTCGCCCACCTGTCAGGTTTGGGCAGGTTAATGTGAATAGACTTTTTCATAATGGCTTAAGAACGGTTGCAATGAGATGCTATCGCTAACCCTAAACGGTGAATGGTTCGTATAAACTATCTCGATTCTGCGAAACCTGCGTAATCTGCGAATTTTCCCTCCTGTTATTTGCATTTTTGCAAAGACAACTACCGCGATTTTTGCTACGGTGAGCCGGTTCGTTGCTCGACATCCATCGTACGGTGACACCTTGTAGTCGCCGACAGTTCACGCGAACGGCCGCCAGCGGGGCCAAGGGGTTCAATTGCCCGGCTGGCAGCCGGCTCGCGCCGACACCGCGCCTGCCCGGCGGGCGCATGGCCGCAGCAGAGGGTGGGCGCCATCGGCCGCCGGCCGAGGCCTGGCCCGCCACGTCCCCGCCTCTCGCGGGCGAATCGGATTTTCCCCATAATCGCACACAATATCATAAGGAAGAAGACGATGAGCGAGTTGCTATTGACCGTTGTAGGCCGGCTGACGGTGCCGGTCGAGGAGTTCGAGCGACAGCAAAGCCGCGAGACGGCCGAGTTCTTCGCCGGCTTGCCCGGCATCCGCTGGAAAATATGGCTGTTGGATCGCGAACGCGGCGAAGCCGGCGGCATCTACCTCTTTGCCGATGAAGCCGCCTGCGACGCCTACGTTCAAGGGCCGGTGATGGCCCAGCTGCTTGAGTACCCGCTGTGGACCGACGTGCGGGTGACCCGTTTCGGCTACATGGCTGAACCGTCGGCCATCACCCGCGCTCCGGTGGGCGACCGCGCGCCCGCGCCGGCCGCGCCGTTGACCTTCAGCCGCATGGCCGCTGATGCCAGCCGCGACGTGCCGGCCGTCTCACCGGCCGAGGCCGACCACCGCCGCCAGCGGGAGCCCAACCTGTTGATCATCGACGTGCAGGACGCAGCCGACGTGGCCCGCGCCGGCACCATTCCCGGCGCGGTCAACATCTCCTATGGCACGCTGACCTTCGCCGCCGACCACGAGCTGCCCGAGGCCTGGCGCAGCCCCTTGCTGGCCGACCACAACCGGCCGATCATCACCACCTGTGCCATGGGGCCGCTCGGCGCGATCAGTGGCAAGCTGCTGCGCGACATGGGCTTTAGCGACGTCAGCTACCTCGACGGCGGCGTGCCGGGCTGGCGCGAGGCGGGGCTTGCGTTGCAGCCATTCCCGAACTAACATTCCTTTCATCTCGCGGCGGTCGTCCGGTGGGCGGCCGCCGCATATCAGGACTGGCCCATGCCCCGCTCCAACCCTCATCTCGACCGCTGGCAC